>JBBQNW010000119.1:0-8866 GCA_038330335.1 Burkholderiales bacterium
CCCTTCTCAGGCTGCGCGGCTGGCGGTAATGCTGCCTAAACCGCGCTATTTTGATAAACACACGGGTTCTTCGTATCTGCAAAGACGCAGTGAACTGATCTTGCGGCGGATGAACTCTGCCGAATTACCATGAAGACGCATTTTCAACGCGGCAGCATCAGCTTGCTAAGTACGGCCATGATCATGATGCTGGTGACGTTAGCGGGTCTGGTGTTTTTGTACACGGCACGCTATGGCCATCTGCCCTTGCAAGACGTCTGGTCGCGCTGGAGTCAATCGGCCGCTGTCATTTCCAATGAACTCAAACATGCCAGTGGCATGCAAAAAGACGGCACGGCCAAGGGCGTATTGACACCCGCCTCAGTACCGGCGAATGCGCCGGATTCTGGCATGCGTACTGCGGCAACGGTGGATTCCGGCATTCGTCGTTGTCGTATTCATGGCAAAGTGGTTTACTCCGACACCGAGTGTGCTGATAGTAATCCGACCACCCGCGCCATCAAGCTCAATGACAATACCGGGTTTGACACCCGCAAGAAGCCTGTTGTTGATAAAAATGCTGACGCTGATCCGGAGCAAGACCTGAGAATGAAAATGATAGTCCGCATGACTAAATAAACGCTCAGGTTTGAGTTTAGTTTTAGGTTTGAATTTGAACAGACATCTGTGCCGTTGTTCCCTTTTTAGCGCTGACGCCAAACCGCCGCGGCATCGTTGTCGGCACGCCTGACAGAGGCAATTTTGCGTAATCTTTTATTAACTTTTAATTGCGGGGTCATGGATGATTAATGTCTTTGTTTTGCATAATGGCCGGCTAAGTCAGATTAACGTAGAAAATCGCGCAGACCTGGAAAACACCTTGCCGATCTGGGTCGACCTGACCGATCCCAATGAAGATGAGCGCGAGTGGGTGAAAAGTATTTACGGCGTAACCTTGCCTGGCGAAGATGAAGTCAAGGACATCGAAGCCTCGGCGCGCTATTACGAAGCCGATAACGGCGATCTGCATCTGCGTACCGACTTTTTGATCGATGATGACGATGAACCGGCCAGCACGGTGACGGTGGCGTTTATTCTGGCGCGGGATATTTTGTTTTCCGTGCATGCGGTCGACCTGCCGGTGTTTCGCCTGGTGCGCATGCGCGCCCGCTCACGACCGGGCTCGATTGCCGACTATAAAGATGTCTTGATGGATTTGTACGCGACCGATGCCGAATATTCTGCCGATGCATTGGAAGGTATTTATCAAAATCTGGAAGACGTCAGCCGGGCAGTATTGCAAAAGAACTTTTCGGATCAGGATGCCGCACTGGCCTTGAACGCGATTGCACAAGAAGAGGATTTGAACGGCAGAATCCGGCGCAATATGATGGATACCCGCCGCGCTGTGAGTTTTTTGATGCGCGGACGTTTACTGAACGCCGAACAGTTTGAAGAGGCGCGTCAGATTCTGCGCGATATTGAGTCGCTAGACGGACATACCTCATTTTTATTCGATAAAATTAACTTCCTGATGGATGCAACAGTTGGTTTTATTAATATTAACCAGAATAAAATTATTAAGATTTTTTCAGTGGCATCGGTTGCTTTTCTGCCGCCTACGCTGATCGCCAGTATTTACGGGATGAACTTTAAAATCTTACCGGAACTGAACTGGGATTTCGGCTATCCGTTTGCGCTGGTCTTGATGCTGGCCTCAGCCATTACGCCGTTTTGGTATTTCACCCGGCGTGGCTGGCTTAAATAAATGACCCAGGCCTGGCGCCGAGCTTGCTTTGTGCTATGAACTTCCCGTGCTTCGCGCCCCGGGTTTTTGTTCATCAATTGTCAACGATTGTTAGTGCTAGATCAACCCGAGGCTTATTTCTCGAGGAGACGGCTTTCATTGTTGCAAGACGGCACTGAATCACTGATAATTGTTTGCATAATATGATCTTCCAACGCTAGCGCATGTTCTCGCTCACTTACTCACTTACTTACTCACTTACTTACTCACTCGCTCAATCGCTTGTTGGCGCGCCAGGTCTCCAGCGCGCAGCATGGATCTGATCATGCGTTTGCGCTTTGCCCAGGTGTGATGCGTGTGCCGCCGTTGCAGATATTTTGTTGCGGATTTTCCGTTGCCGATATTTAATAGAGAATGCGATGAGCCCGACCGGCTGCTGGCTCTGCGTAAGCGCGACAGGCAGAAAAATCAGAGGAAAATACAGATGGTGCAATTGACATGACAGAGCAAATCAGTGCCTCCGGCAAGCCTGCTGAATCACCGCGCCCTGTGAGTGGTTTCGGCACGGGCATACGCGAAGATTTATTGCATCGTGACCCGCTACTGGATTGTCTGGTCGAACTGACCCGGATTCACGGCCGGCCAAGTACCCGCGCAGCCTTGTCTGCCGGATTGCCGTTACCGGCAGAAGGGTTGACGCCGTCTTTGTTTGCCCGTGCAGCGGCGCATGCCGGCTTTTCTGCCAAGGTGGTCAGGCGTGATCTGGATAAAATAGATACCTCGCTTTTTCCCGTTATTCTGCTGTTAAAAAATAACGAAGCTTGCCTGTTGCAAAAATGGTCAGATGATGGTGCGAGCGCGCAATTGCTCTTGCCTGATTCCGGGCAAGGTGCTGTGTATCTGAGTCGTGAAGAGTTGTTGCTGCGTTATTCTGGCGTGACGATTTTTTCGCGCCCGCATTTTCGTTTTGATCAGCGCACCCCGCCTCTGGTGATGGTTCCCCAGCGGCACTGGTTCTGGGGCGCGGTCTTAGAGCAAAAACCGATTTTCAAAGATATTCTGGCGGCGGCATTGCTGATTAATTTGTTTGCGCTGGCAATGCCTTTGTTTACCATGAATGTCTATGACAGAGTGGTTCCTAATTTTGCCATCGAGACCTTGTGGGTGTTTTCGTTTGGTATCGCCATGGTGCTGGTGCTGGACTATATCGTGCGCTTGTTGCGCGGACATTTTATTAATTTGGTCAGCAACCGGATTGACCTGAAGTTATCGTCATTGATTATGGAAAGGGTGCTTGGCATGCGGATGGCGCAGCGCCCGGCGTCGGTGGGGGCCTTTGCGTCGAATCTGCGTTCGTTTGAAACCGTCAGGGATTTCATTGCCTCTGCCACGGTCACGGCGCTGATTGATCTGCCGTTTGCGATCTTGTTTTTATTCGCCCTGATCTGGATTGCGTGGCCACTGGTACTGCTGCCGATGATCGGTATCGTCATCGTAGTGATTTATAGCTACATGGTGCAGCATAAAATGCGCGAGTTATCGGAAACCACGTTCCGTGCTGCCGCCTTGCGTAATTCGACCTTGGTTGAAAGCCTGACTGCGCTGGAAACCATTAAAGCACATGGTGCGGAAAGCCAGATGCAGGCGAAGTGGGAAAAAACCACCGCCTTTCTGGCGCGGGTGAATTCTGAGCTTAAATTATTATCGGCGTCGAGTATTAATGGCGCCTCTGCCATACAACAACTGGTGAATGTGGCGGTGGTGATTGCCGGCGTGTATTTAATTCATGAAAAAATGATGTCGATGGGGGGCTTGATTGCCGCCACCATGCTGGCTGGCCGCGCGATGTCTCCGGTCGGTCAGGTAGTGGGCTTGCTGCTGCAATACGAAGGGGCAAAAAATTCGCTGGCCTCGTTAGAAAAAATTATGGCGACACCGTCTGAACGCAGCGATGAGAGTGCGTTTGTGCACCGGCCAGAAATTCATGGGCAGATAGAATTTAAAAATGTGCATTTTAGCTATCCCGGGCGTAGCGAAGAAGCCTTGCGCGGCGTGAGTTTTAAGATCGCCGCCGGTGAGCGGGTGGTGATTATCGGCCGGGTTGGCTCGGGTAAATCTACCATCGAGAAATTGATCCTGGGTCTGTACGCACCGGTAAAAGGGGCGGTATTGCTCGACGATGTCGATTTGCGTCAGCTCGATCCTGCTGATTTGCGCCGTAGTCTGGGTTATGTTGAACAAGACTCGATGCTGTTTTACGGTAGCTTGCGAGAAAATATCACGATCCGAGCGCCGTATGCCGATGACAGAGCGGTAGTGGCCGCCGCCGAGCTGGCCGGGCTGACCGAGTTCGTCAATAGTCATCCCGAGGGCTTTGATATGCTCATTAGCGAGCGTGGTGAAAACGTGTCTGGCGGCCAGCGACAAAGTATTGCGATCGCCCGGGCGGCCTTGCTCGACCCGCCGGTGTTGTTACTGGACGAACCGACCAGCGCGATGGATTACCCATCAGAAGCCCAGTTTAAAGAACGTATCGGTAAATACGCGCAACATAAAACCATGATCATCGTCACGCACAGGCCAAGTCTGATGGACCTGGCGACACGTATTATTGTCATTGATGGTGGCACCGTGGTGGCCGATGGGCCTAAAGATAGCGTTATGGCTGCCCTGCAATCTGGCCAGATCGGGAGGGCCAGATAATGCAGAAATGGCGTTTGATTAGTTTGAATCTGCTGGCGTGGTTAGAGCGTTTGCGTTTGCGTTTTAGTATTTCTCCGGGGCGCTGGTTGCAGCGATGGAAAGACGATGTCAGCTTGCCTGAGTCTGATTTCATGCAAGACGCCGACAGCATAATTATTCAGCAAGAGCCTTTGCGCGCACGTATTTTGTTGCATGCGTTGCTTGGGGTTTTTGTTTTGTTTGTTGTCTGGGCCGGGCTGGTACACGTCGATGAAATTACCCGGGGCGAAGGGAAAGTGATTCCATCCAGGCAGCTTCAGGTGCTGCAAAGTCTGGATGGCGGTATCGTCACCGATATTCTGGTCAAGGAAGGGCAGCTTGTCACAGAAGGACAAATATTGCTGCAAATCGATACCACGCGTTTTGAATCGTCGGTGAAGGAAAATCGCTCTCAGTATCTATCCCTGACGGCCAAAGCGGCACGTCTGCGTGCAATTGGTGATGGCAAAGCTTTTTTGCCGCCGCCGGAGGTGTTGGCAGAAGACCCGAAAACCGCAGACGAAGAGCAAAGGCTGTACGAAACAGCAACCTCAGAAATACAGGCGCAGATATCGATTGCCCGTCAGCAGTTAGCCCAAAGAGCGCAAGAGCAAGCCGAGGCAAATGCGCGTCAACGACAGGCGGCGCAGGCCTACGAATCGACCTTGAAAGAACTTTCCGTCACTAAGCCCTTGCTGGGTAGCGGCGCGGTTTCTGAAGTGGAATTATTACGGCTGGAACGTGATGTTTCGCGCTTTAAAGGTGAGCGCGATATCGCCGCCGCGCAAATCGCGCGCAGCCAGGCCGCGATGGGCGAGGCGAATCGTAAAATACAAGAAGTGGAATTGACAACGCGCAATAACGCCAGCAAAGAGTTGTCAGAAACGATGGCCAGATTAAATTCCCTGATACAAAGTGGCACCGGTCTGGCCGATAAGGTGAAACAGTCGGCGATCCGCTCGCCGGTGCGCGGTACGGTCAAGCGTTTGCTGGTCAATACCGTTGGCGGTGTGGTGCAAGCCGGGCGGGATGTGGTCGAGGTTGTTCCTACGGAAGGAAAGTTAATCCTCGAAGCCAAAGTTGCACCGAAAGATATTGCCTTTCTGGCGCCGGGGCAAAAAGCCGTCGTCAAATTTACCGCTTACGACTTTTCTACGTATGGCGGCCTGGAGGCAAAGTTGGAACACATCGGCGCTGATTCGGTCACCGATGAACGGGGCAACACTTTTTATATCGTGCGCGTTTCCACCACCAATGCGGTTTTGTCCGGGGGGCAGCCGATTATTCCGGGGATGGTGGCCGAGGTCGATATCATTACCGGTAAAAAAACAATACTTTCTTATTTGCTCAAGCCGGTGTTGCGGGCGAAGCAATCGTCATTTACGGAACGATAGTGCCGGCGTATTTTTATATTAACGCTCGCTAATTTCGGTTATTTTGATCATCTTTATTGGGTACTCATTTGCTCACCACTCAACATCTTTTTATCGGCAATGCGGCTAATTTGCTGGAGGGGTGGCGTCAGGCTTTTCCATCTGCCCGCTGCATCAGCCTCGAACATGCGCGAGTGTCGGCCCCTGAATCTGAGGCGTCGCTAGTCTGGTTGCGTTTGTCGGCAGAAGCAAGCGTTGCCGAACAAATTGCAGCAGTGCGCCGGTGTTTTGTATCGAACCCTCTGGTGGTGCTGAGTGATATACCTAGCGACATGGAAGCGTTGGCGGTATTTGCCCTGGCAGCGCGCGGGTATTGTAATGTGCATGCCGGTAAAGAAGTGCTGCAAAACGTTGCCAGTGTGGTCGCACAAGGCGGTTTATGGATAGGCGAATCGATCATGCAGCGCCTGCTGGCCGCCCCCATGCCGGTGGCGCTTGTTACTTCCACCAGCAATACCTGGGCCGCACAATTAACCGAGCGTGAGTTGGAAGTCGCTAAGGCGGTGGCGCGTGGTGGAAGCAATAAAGAAATTGCCGCGCAATTAGGTGTGACCGAACGTACGATCAAGGCGCATGTCGGCGCTATTTTTGAAAAACTCAAGCTCAGAGATCGATTGCAATTGGCGTTATTCGTCAAAGATAGTTAAATGCCGGCTGTATTGTACTTAGGTACAATTGGTTTTTGGAAACACTTTTGATAGAGTGGGGACATTCATTATTCCGTCCGGAGATCTATCATGGCAAGCTCAGCAAACATCGTTGGTAAAGTCGTTGCAATTCAAGGTAAGGCCAGCGTACGTTCTGCCGATGGTAGTGAGCACCAACTCAAATTAGGCGACGTTATTTATGAAAATGATGTTATCGCCACAGCCGCCAACGGGCGCGTCGAATTATCTTTTGATCAAGGCCGGATTTACTTACTGAGAGAAAGTGAGACTGTCACCCTGGACGCCAGCGTGTATGCGCCAGCGCAATCCGAGATCGCCAACGCCGCCTTACTACCCTCCGATGCCGCCCTTGCCGCGAATGCTGCCAACGCCGTGATCGGCGCTAACAGCCTTGATAAATTACTTGAAGAAACGGCTGCCGGTTTGGGTGGCGGTGATGCCGGTGACGGTAATGGTTATGTTCGATTAGACAGAATTGCCGAGTCCGTTACACCGCAGTCTTACCTGGGCGGCGCAGAGCGCGCTACACCTGTCTTCACTAACGAGCGCGCCAGCGCTGCGATCGTTGACACCACCGCACCGGTCATTACCGTTACTGCGCCAGGCAACACCAACGACACCACGCCGACCATCAGCGGCAGCACCGATTTACCCGCAGGCAGCACGATCACTCTGGTTGTTACCGACAACGCCGGTGTATCGCAAACAGTAACAGCGATCGTACGTCCGGATGGCAGCTACAGCGGAACGCCGGCGACACCATTGGCCGAAGGCGGCTACACGGTAACGGCCAGTGGCAAAGATACGGCAGGTAATCCGGCGACAGCGAATGATCTCGGCTCGGTGGATAGCACGCCACCCGTCATCAGCGTCAGTGCGCCGGGGAATACCAATGACACCACGCCGACCATCAGCGGCAGCACCGATTTACCTGCAGGCAGCACGATCACCTTGGTCGTCACCGACAACGCCGGCGTATCGCAAACAGTAACGGCGACTGTGCGTCCGGATGGCAGCTACAGCGGAACGCCGGCGACACCATTGGCCGAAGGTGGCTACAGCGTGACGGCCAGTGGCAAAGATACGGCAGGTAATCCGGCGACAGCGAATGATCTTGGCTCGGTTGATACCACAATTAATGTAAGTATTTCTATCAACAGCATCACGGCTGACAACATCCTGAACGCGGCAGAAAGCGCTTCCACGGTTGCTGTCACCGGTAACGTCGGTGGTGACGCTAAGGTTGGTGACACGGTCACGATCACGGTGAATGGTGTCAATGACACCGGTCTGGTTGCTGCAGGCAATACCTACAGCATCAACGTCCCCGGTGCCGGTCTGCTGGCCGATGCTGATAAAACCGTTGACGCCAGTGTTACCGCCACCGACACGGCCGGCAACAGCATCACTGCCACCGCCGCGCACGCTTACAGCACTGACACAACGGCCAACGCCAGCATCACAGTCAACAGTATTACCTTTGATAACATCCTCAATTCCACTGAATCTGGACAGACCATTGCCGTCACCGGTAACGTCGGTGGCGACGCCAAAGTCGGCGACACGGTCACGATCACGGTTAATGGTGTCAATTACACCGGTCTGGTTGCCGCAGGCAATAGCTACAGCATCAATGTGCCTGGTGCCGGTCTCCTCGCCGATGCTGACAAAACCGTCGACGCCAGCGTTACTGCCACTGACACAGCCGGCAATAGCATTACTGCGACCGCCGCGCATGTCTATACGATCGATACGGTGGCCAACGCCAGCATCACAGTCAACAGCATCACGGCTGATAACATCCTCAATTCCACTGAATCCGGTCAAGTGATTGCAGTAACAGGCACAGTGTCAGGTGACGCCAAAGTCGGCGACACGGTCACAATCACGGTCAACGGTGTGAGTTACACCGGTCTGGTGGCCGCAGGCAATAGCTATAGCATCAACGTCCCGGGTGCAGGTCTGCTGGCCGATGGTGACAAAACCGTGGACGCCAGCGTCACTGCCACTGACACGGCCGGCAACAGCATCACTGCGACCGCTGCTCATGCTTACAGCATCGATACAAGCGCCAACGCCACGATCACGGTCAACAGTATTACACCAGACAATATCCTGAACGCGGCAGAAAGCGCCTCGACGGTTGCCGTCACAGGTACAGTTTCCGGCGACGCCAAAGTCGGCGACACAGTCACGATCACGGTCAACGGTGTCAACTACACCGGTCTGGTTGCCGCAGGCAATAGCTACAGCATCAATGTACCGGGTGCCGGTCTGCTGGCTGATGCTGACAAGACGGTTGACGCCAGCGTTACCGC
>JBBQNW010000120.1:0-8794 GCA_038330335.1 Burkholderiales bacterium
GATTCTCGAATACGCCTTAAAAGAAGAACTCTACAACTGGGAAGATAAAGTCCGGCCGCGCGTAGTGGGCAAGTTTGATGACAGCGGTGAATGGAGCAATCTGCACGGCTCCGGCCATGGCGAATGGTTGTTGCCGGCCACCTATGAACTTAGCCCGGCGCAAATTGCGCGCGCGATCGCGTCCCGTATTACCCGTTATTTTGCCGGTCATCCGGTCGAGCAACGCGTGAAAGAACGCATCGCTTATCTGGAAGCCAAAGAAGCCATGCTCAACGTGGTGGCGAAACCTGATCCGAATAAAGACCGGGTGCCGCATTTCTGTTCCGGTTGTCCGCACAATACCTCGACCAAAGTGCCGCAAGGCAGCCGCGCCTTAGCCGGTATCGGTTGCCATTACATGGTGACCTGGATGGACAGAGAAACCTCGACCTTTACCCATATGGGCGCGGAAGGCGTGACCTGGGTTGGCCAGGCACCGTTCACCACCGAGAACCACGTGTTCTGTAATCTCGGTGACGGTACCTATTACCATTCCGGTTTATTGGCGATCCGCGCGGCGGTGTCCGGTGAAGTGAATATCACCTACAAAATTTTGTTTAACGATGCGGTCGCGATGACCGGTGGTCAGCCATTCGACGGTCCGCTCGACCCTGGCATGATCTCGCGCCAGATCGCCGCTGAAGGCGTGGGCCCGATTATCGTGGTCACCGATGAACCGGACAAATATCCGGCCGATTACCCCTGGGCTCCAGGCGTCACAGTACGTCACCGTAGCGAACTCGATGCGGTGCAGCGCGAATTGCGCGTCGCCAAAGGGGTTTCTGCGATGATTTACGACCAGACCTGCGCCTCAGAAAAACGGCGCCGCCGGAAGCAGATCGGTAAAGATGGCAAACCAGGTTTCCCTGACCCGGCCAAACGCGCGGTTATTAATGAAGCCGTGTGCGAAGGTTGCGGCGACTGCAGTGTGCAATCGAATTGCCTGTCGGTAGAGCCGCTGGAAACGGAATTTGGTCGCAAGCGCCAGATCAACCAGTCTTCATGCAACAAGGATTTTTCTTGCGTCACCGGTTTCTGCCCTAGTTTTGTCACGGTCGAAGGCGGTAAGCTCAAAAAACCACAAAAAGCCAAGATAGAAGCGGGTAAATCACTCGATGTCGCCAGCCTGCCGCAACCGGTCTTGCCCACCACGGCAGAGCCGTTTGGCGTGTTAGTGACCGGCGTCGGTGGTACCGGCGTAGTCACCATCGGCCAGATCATGGCGATGGCGGCGCATTTGCAAGGCAAGGCTTGCTCGGTGCTGGACATGACCGGTCTGGCACAAAAAGGTGGCGCGGTGATGTCGCACGTCAGGCTGGCGGACAAGGCCGAAGATATCCAGTCGACCCGGGTCGGCACCGGCATGGCCGATCTGGTGATCGGTTGCGATCTGATCGTCACTGCCAGCAAAGATGCGCTGTCACGCATGGGCGAAGGGCGCACGCACGCGGCGATTAACGTCAATGGCACGCCAACCTCGACCTTCATTAAAAACCCGGACTGGCAATTCCCGACCGCAGCGGCGCAAGACGATATCCGCAAAGCCTGTGGTGCTGACCGGGTCGATTTAGTCGACGCCGGTGCGATTGCCACCGCGCTGATGGGTGACGCGATTGCCACCAATATGTTTATCCTCGGCTATTCATGGCAAAAAGCCTGGGTGCCGTTGACCGAAGCGGCCTTGATGCGTGCCATTGAACTCAATGGGGTAGCGATTGATTTTAACAAGCAAGCGTTCAACTGGGGTCGTATCGCGGCCAACGATCTGGCGGCAGTCCAGCGCCTGATTAGCCCATCGCATGTGATCGAACTCAAGCGTGCGCCATCGCTGGACGACACGATCAATAAGCGTATGGCTTTCCTGACGGCATATCAAGACGCCAGCTATGCCAAAGCCTATAGCGATTTCATCGCCCAGGTCAAAGTGGCGGAAAGCAAAATAGCTGACGGTAAACCGCTACGCCTGACCGAAGCGGCAGCCAAGTATTTGTTTAAGTTAATGGCTTATAAAGACGAATACGAAGTCGCACGCCTGTACACAGATGGCAAGTTTGAGAAAAAAATTGCCGATATGTTTGAAGGCGATTACGTCATCAACTTCCATCTGGCACCGCCATTATTCGCTAAGCACGATGCCAACGGGCATCTGATCAAGCAGCAGTTTGGCCCATGGATGATGAAAGCCTTTGGCGTTCTGGCTAAGTTGAAATCCTTGCGTGGTGGCTCGTTTGACATTTTTGGGTATACCGCGGAACGCAAGATGGAACGTGCCTTGATTACTGATTACCGGCAGGTTCTGACTAGCTTGCTGTCTCATCTGACGGTGGATAATTTGTCCAGTGCGGTCGCGATCGCCAGTATCCCTGAAGATATTCGTGGTTACGGCCACGTCAAAGAGCGTCATCTGGCAGCGGCAAAAGCCAAAGAAGCCGGTTTGTTGGCGGAATTTAGCGCAGCTAAACAAGCCAGAAAGACGGCCTGACCGATGTCAGAGCGTCTGCGCTTAGACCAATAGCGCAGGCGGTACCGGGTACGATGTGTCGTTACTAAAAATATAAATGGCCGGACAGCTAGTCCGGCCATTTTTTTTAGTCTGCTCTACAATGTGGCCAATCGATATGTCACAGAAAGCCATGCATGCAAGAACGTCATTTCATCGCCGCCGGCGCCATCAATATGTTTATCGCGGTTGCTGCCGGTGCGTTTGGTGCGCATGCGCTAAAGCCGGTGTTGAGCCCGGAGCTGCTGGCCGTCTGGCAGACCGCCGCCACCTATCAGATGGTGCATGCGCTGGGCTTAATCGCGATTGCCGTCTTGATGCAGCTGATGCCGCGCTATGACGCAGTCTGGCTGCGCCGTGCGGGCTGGCTGATGCTGGCCGGCATCCTGCTTTTCAGCGGTAGCCTGTATGCGCTGGCATTGAGCGGAGTACGTATGCTGGGTGCGATCACACCTTTCGGTGGCCTGAGTTTTTTGTCGGGCTGGGCGCTACTGGCATGGACGGCTAGCCGCCGTTCTGCTTAGTATCTACTGCTGAGTATCTACTACTGAGTATCTGCTACCGAGTGCTAACGACGCTTCAGGTACATCATCCATTATTCGCTCACCAGCAATACCGCCAACAACAGTGCGCTGAGCCGCATGTTGAGCATACCGGCATAAGCAAAATACTGCCTGAATCCAGTGCGCGCGGCCCCGTCCGGCGCTGCGCCCGGCGGCGGGGAAGACCGAGGCTTTTCTGATACTCAATACCTGCCAGCAGTTGCGCCGGCGGCCCAGATAATGTTTCAACATAAACATCTTAAATCTACAAAACGCGCACTATGCCAGCATCAGTCCGCATTTTCTGCGGTGTGGCTAAGTGTGTGTCAGCCACCCGGCCAGGCCCTGCTAAGCACTCGGTGCCGGTAGCGCGACCGGTGCTTGCCGGGGAAGTTCCGGGAATGTCAAAAATGATAAAAAGCAGCAATTTTCAGTACTAACCAGGTAGTTTTTTACCACTTTGTAACTCTTGGTAGTACTTTCTATAAAAAAATCCTAATCTGCGTTGCTAGCTAGTGGCTGGATGTGTGTAGGTGGCGCGGCATCCCGGTTTAGCTTCACCCGTTCACTCTATTTCACAAGGAATACTCATCATGAAACGTCATGTACTGGCTGTATTGACTTTGAGCAGCAGTTTTTTTGGTTTATCCGCATTCGCGGCCGATACTTCAGTACTGGCACCAGCGGCGGCCAGCCAGCGCTCTGCGGACCAGGCAGAACAAGTGGTCGGCGTTGGTCTTGGTTATGGCAATCACTTTTTTGGTGGCAAAACCGAATGGCAGGCCGGTTTGTTTGGCGAGGCAAATTTTGCCAATGGCGTATTTCTCAGCACCCGCGATGGTCTTGGTTACCGCTTTTTGAATAATAACTCCGGCTTTTCTGCCGCTGCCAGTATCGGCCCTAGCGGCTGGCGTAAAGAGTCTTACGGTAACAACGATGGCACCAACCGCAGCAACCGCCTCAAGGGGATGGGTGACGTCGAGTTGCGGGCGCAAGCGAATTTGTTTGTCAATTACGACGCCGGCGCCTTCCATGTGAATACGGCCTTGCATCAGACTATGGGTGACCGTCACGATATGTCGCTCGATGTGGTCGGTCGCTATGATGTGCTGGCGACAAAAACGGATCTGGTCGATGTCTCTGCCGGACTGAAGTATGCCAATAAAAGTGGGATGGGAACGTATTTTGGCGTGACGCCGGCACAATCTGCCAGCAGCGGCAATGCCGTGTATACGCCCAAGGCCGGGATAGCCGGTTACGGTATCGGTGCCACCTGGCGGCATGCAATTAACCAGAACTGGGTGAGCACGGTCAGCACCGGGCTAACGCATCTCGGTAGCGCGGCAAGTGACAGCCCTTTATCCGATCGCCGCACTTCGGCAGGGGTAGGCGCAACGATCGGCTATCGCTTCTAAGAGCGTATTTTCAGGTTTTGTAAGCTAAGCCATGCTTAACTATGATGCCGTAGGTTCCGGGCGCTGGCCCTGGACCCTACGGCATTGTGTTGCCGGGGCGGTTCGCCGCTGGCAAACGATTAATGATTAAGCACCGCTCCTGGCAATCGCGCGTTGATAGGCGGGTCTGGCTTCTATCATATCGACGAAGCGGGTTAAATTAGGGTAGGCATCGCGGCCGGCATTTTTGACGGCAATTTGCGCGATAAAGGATAGTTGCACGTCGGCACCGCTCAGGCTGTCGCCGACAAAAAAATCACGGTTGGCCAATTCGGCATCCAGATAGCCCAGATGGTTTTGCAGCTCGCTGTCGATACGCGGCTGCAATGGCGCACCGGCTTGGCCTAGCTTGCCGACATACAATTTCAGCATCAAGGGCAACATCGCCGAGCCCTCGGCATAGTGCATCAACTGGTTATACCGGTTGTAGTCAGAAGTGCCCATCGCCGGAGAAAACTGGCCCTTGCCATACTCGCGCACCAGATAATCAATGATGGCACCCGATTCGATCAGCACTTCGTCCTTGTCACGCAGTACCGGTGCCTTGCCCAAAGGATGCAGTTGCTTGAGCTCGGGCGGCGCCAGCCGTGTTTTGGCATCGCGTTCATAGTGAATGACGGTATACGGCTGGCCCAGCTCTTCCAGCATCCAGGTAATGCGGCGTGAGCGTGATTCGTTAAGGTGGTGTACTTCTATCATCGTAAGCCTCGGTCAGAGAAAAAGTTAATCAGGTTTTTGATTATGCCCAGTTTTAGCCGATGGCGCTGCGCACTGGATAAACGGCACAGAAACGACCCTGATATTGCTTGCTAGCGTACGCGTTTATGCAAAATCACTAAAATGCCACAGAACGATGATTTTTGTTTTTCGTTACAGGAGATAACCTACAATAACTGCTTTACCATTTCCACAAAATGAAAAAATGCGCTCCTTCCCAAAGACCCTAACATGTTGTGCTTTACTCATCGCGATGGCCGGCTGTGCTCGGCTGCCAGTCGAAACTAATCAGAAAATTAGTCGTGCGCCAACGGCAGAAAATCCTGTTGTGAATGTCGTCTGGAACGGTGACAGCGCAGAGTCAAAAGTGCAGATGATTGAATTTCAACAGGGCGCCTCCTCTTTTTCGGTGGAAAAAATTGCCAAAGAATATGGCTGCCGCGGTGGTAAAGGCGCGGGTCTGATTACCGCTCCCGGGCCGGTTGAAATTTATCGCATGGCCTGCGACAGCGGTAAGACCTTTCTCGCGAAATGTGAATTGCGCCAATGTAAAGCCATGTAGTAGAAACGCAGCATAAAATGGAAATGCCATCAGAATTCACTGGTGGCATTTTTTATTGCGGCACAGCCAATAATCAACAGGGAAAACGGTCAGGCTTATATCGTTTTACCGAGCAATGAGCAACCCGGTCTGGCGATATGATTCAGATTGCTACTCCTGTCTTGACGCCCTATAATTGCCTATTTGCAATATTCACAAAACCAAGCCCTTCTATGAACAACTCTCTACGTCGCATTGCTTCCATAATAGTAGCTGCTGGCTTAACGGCAGGCCTCGCCGCTTGTGGTGGCGGTGGTGGTATTCCTCCTAGTGTTACCGCACCGGTTGATACTTCTGGTTCGGTGACGATTACCCAATTGGTACTGAAAGATACTTTTGTAGGGACTGATGCTACGGCGATTCCGGCTGGCCCCGGTAGCGTGGTCACAGTGAAGTACTCAGGTTGGTTATGTGATGTCAATGCCAGTAACCTTCATGGCACTAATTTTGAAAATTCGACTTATACTTTTACGTTAGGAGTTGGCCAGGTGATTAAAGGATGGGATCAGGGTATTGTCGGCATGAAGCTTGGAGGTAAACGGACTTTGATCATTCCTAGTGTGATGGCATATGGCGCTGTGGGTCGTGGTTCGATTCCAGCCAATGCAGCGCTGATATTTGACGTTGAATTAATCGAGATAAAATAAAATCCTTGCAGGCCGCCGCTGTTTGTTACATCCAGTGCTGTTCGCGCCAGCGCCAGTTTGCGTCAGCGCAAAAAATCCGCAGAATGTCATTGGCATGACTGCGTCTGCTGCCCCGCTTCGACTACTATGGTTGGAATAGCCTGCCCATCCACAGATGAATACTTAAGGAGCGTCGCGCACCATGTCAGTTCAGGATCTTTATCGTCAAAAACGTTGCAGCGCCGCAGATGCGATGCACCAGATACACAACGGTGATTTCGTCATCGTGCCGACCGGTGTCGGTGAGCCGCCGACGCTGCTGACAGAATTGTCGGAGCAACGCCGCAGCTTTCGTGATGTCAAGGTGGGGCAGATACTGGCGGTGCGCAAATACGCGTATTTTGATCCCGAGACTGTCGAGCATGTGCGGCATGTTGCGTTTTTCTTTGGTGCCGCCTCGCGCTCCGGCGGGCAAAGTGGTCTGATCGATTTTATCCCCAGTTATTTCTCAGAAATGCCTAGCCTGATCGAACGCGGCCAGATTCCGGCCGACGTAGTCATGACGATGGCGTCGCCAATGGATCAGCACGGTTATTTTTCACTCAGTCTGGGCGCCGATTACACCATGGCCGCCATCGCCAAAGCGCGTGCGCTGGTGCTGGAAGTGAACCCGAATGTGCCGTTTGCTTACGGCAATTGCCATGTGCATATTTCGCAGGTGGCAGCCCTGATCGAAAGCAGCGAAGACGTGATGGAAGTGGGTTTGCCCAGCATAGGCCCGGTACAACAGGCGATAGGCAAGTATGTCGCCGATATGATCGATGACGGTTCCACCCTGCAAATCGGCTATGGCGGCATCCCCGATGCTGTGGTGATGCAATTGACTAGCAAGCACGATCTCGGTATTCATACCGAAATGATAGGCGATGGCATCTTGACGCTGCTGGAAAGCGGTGCTGTCACCAATCGCAAGAAAAATTACATGCCGGGAAAAATAGTCGCTACTTTTGCCCTGGGCTCAAAAAAGCTATACCAGTTTATGGATAGAAACCCGGGTCTGGAAATCCATCCGGTGGATTTCACCAATGACCCGTATCTGGCAGCAAAAAATGATCATTTAATCGCCATCAATGCCACTTTGCAGATTGATCTGCTGGGGCAGTGCGGCTCAGAAAGTCTGGGGCCGGCGCCTTATTCCGGCACTGGCGGGCAAGTCGATTTTGTCCGTGCCGCAAACCGCTCACGTGGGGGCAAGGCCTTTATCGTACTGCCATCTACCGCTAAAGACGACACGATTACGCGCATCGTACCGACACTGACGGCAGGTACCCATGTCACCACCGGCAAGAACGATATCAATTATGTGGTCACAGAATTTGGCGTGGCGCAACTACGTGGCAAGAGCGCTAAGCAAAGGGTGCAGGAAATGATCGCCATTGCGCATCCGGATTTTCGTGCCGAATTAAGTGCCGCCGCCAAGCAGATGAACTTATGTTGATACCAGTCTTGTAATAATTCTTAGGAAAAGCAGTGACATAAAGGTATGATCGTGCCGCCATCTGCAGTATTGATGTGCGGCTCACTCATTTTTGAAAGGTATATGTCATGGCGCAATGCAGTTTGTGTGGAACAACCGCGTCGTTACCGGTAGGTGAAAAAGAGGGCTCGGTTTTTGTCCGTTGCCAGAAATGCAGTCTGATCCGGATTGAGCCTCATCCCAGCGATCATGATCTGGAAGTTTTTTATAAAAATTACGTCTATACCGAACGTGTCATTCATCCCGGGAAAAAATGGTTACGGTTTCGCCTTCGGGTGTTGCTGCTGCGTTTGTTTGCACCGGGCAAAAAATTTCTTGATATCGGCTGCAATGTCGGCAGCATGGTGTCGGCCGCCCATTCACTCGCTTGCGATGCCGTTGGCATTGATGTCGGGCCAGGCGCGATTGCGCAGGCGAAAAAATTATGGCCAGCCTGCCGTTTTTACAATGAAACGCTGGAAGTATTTGCCGCTCGTGGTGAAAAATTCGATATCGTGTTTTGCACTGAAGTGATAGAACATGTGCGCGATCTGCATGGCTTTATGGACGCCTTAACCCGGGTCCTTAATCCGAACGCCATTTTGTTTTTTACTACGCCCGATTCCGGGCATTTTCGTGTGCCTAAGCATCAGTTGATCTCATGGTCAGAATTGCGTCCTACTGAGCATCTGGCTATTTTTAATAAAACTAATATCCAGCAACTGTTTCGTCAACACGGTTTTAGTGAGTTTGTCTTTGTGCCTATGCACCGCGCTAATTTGCGTTTTTATACGCGCTA
>JBBQNW010000121.1:0-8771 GCA_038330335.1 Burkholderiales bacterium
GGCGCCTATTTCGCACCGGAATTGGGCAACGTATATAAGCGTCGTGGCCCTGAATTTATCAAGGCTTGGATCAATTCGCAACCCACTGGCGCTCCGGGTCGCAGGCAAATGCCGCAATTTCATCTCAATGATAAAGAAATGGCGGACATGATTGAGTTTCTTAAATATTCATCGGAAATTAATACAAATAACTGGCCGCCCAATATCGAAGGTTAAGCCTTTGCTATGACGAGATCTAACTAGAAACAATCAGCGGAGAATCACAATGCAATACAAATCACAGGCAGTCGCGAAGCCCTATTTCATCGCGGCGATCGGCCTCTTTTTAGGGCAAATTCTGTTCGGCCTGATTATGGGTCTGCAGTACATCATCGGAGATTTTTTATTCCCGGCGATACCATTCAATGTCGCCAGGATGGTGCATACCAACCTCCTCATCGTCTGGATGCTATTTGGTTTCATGGGTGCAGCATACTATTTAATTCCCGAAGAATCGGAACGCGAATTGCATAGCCCGAAACTGGCAATGTTAATGTTTTGGGTGTTTCTGATTGCCGGCGCACTCACCATTGTCGGTTATCTGGCAGTGCCCTACGCAACGCTGGCAAAAATGACTGGCAATGATTTACTCGAAACCATGGGGCGCGAATTTTTAGAGCAACCCTTGCCGACCAAGGTAGGTATCGTCATCGTTGCACTGGTCTTCTTGTTTAATATTTCCATGACCGTCTTGCGCGGACGCAAAACCAGCATTAGCCTGGTCATGCTGGCGGGCTTATGGGGTCTGGCGATTTTTTATCTATTCTCTTTTTACAATCCAAGCAATCTGGTTAAAGACAAATTTTACTGGTGGTGGGTCGTCCATCTGTGGGTGGAAGGCGTTTGGGAACTGATACTCGGTGCGATGCTGGCGTTTGTTCTGGTAAAAGTGACCGGGGTGGACAGGGAAGTCATTGAAAAATGGTTGTATGTGATTATTGCCATGTCTTTAATTTCCGGCATTATCGGAACTGGTCACCATTACTACTGGATAGGCGCACCTGAATACTGGCAAGGGTGGGGTAGCGTGTTCTCGGCATTAGAACCGATACCGTTCTTTATGATGACAGTGTTTGCATTCAACATGGTCAATCGCCGTCGTCGTGACCATCCCAATAAAGCCGCCGTATTATGGGCATTAGGCACCGGCGTAATGGCATTTCTGGGGGCAGGTGTATGGGGCTTTTTACACACCCTGGCGCCGGTCAATTACTATACTCACGGCACCCAAATCACCGCAGCACACGGGCATATGGCTTTCTACGGCGCCTATGCAATGGTGATTTTAACGATGATCAGCTACACCATGCCTATCATGCGGGGTCGTGCCGCCAATAGTAATAAATCACAGGTTGTCGAAATGTGGGCATTCTGGCTGATGACGGTCTCGATGGTGTTTATTACCTTGTTCTTAACCGCAGCAGGTATTTTGCAGGTGTGGTTACAACGTATGTCCACCACGCCGTTATCATTTATGGCGACCCAGGATCAACTGGTCATCTTTTATTGGTTACGTTTAGGTTCAGGGCTGATTTTCCTGCTTGGCCTTGCTTTGTACATTCTCAGCTTCTTCATCAAAGGTGAAACTTTAGCTAATGCAGCGGACAGGTAATAAGTTTTTTTATTTCTGTATTTCTGTATTTCTATATTTTTACATTTCTCTATTTTTACATTTCTCTATAGGGCTATCCGGATAACTTCCGGATAGCTACTCAGCGTGAATACTCCTCTGGCATTACTCAATGTAACGGCTACCCCAAGGTCAAAAAAGACATTGCCTGGTGACCTTGCCATGTGGTGTTTCATTCTTGCCGAACTATTAGTGTTCGGGATTTTTTTTATTTCCTACGCCATTACCAGATCCCGGCATATCGCATTATTTAACGAATCACAACTTCAGCTTGACCGCACTAGCGGCTTTATCAATACCTTGTTACTGGTTACCAGCAGTTATTTTGTCGTCAGGGCAGTGGCTGCCATACAAGCGGGCGTTGGCAAAAACGGGAGCCGCTGGTTGCTCGCAGCAATGGCTTGTGGCGCAGTCTTTGTCGGATTGAAATTGCTTGAGTTTGCGAGCAAAATCAATGCCGGCATCAGTATGTCGACCAACACTTTTTATATGTTTTATCTGTTTCTGGCTTTTTTCCATTTCATGCATGTCATTCTAGGTATGGTCATTCTGGGCGCGGTTGCCTTAAAGGCATGGCGTGGTGGCTATACCATCAACGATTATGATGGTGCCGAAACCGCTGCCGCCTATTGGCACATGGTCGATCTGGTCTGGATTATCCTGTTTCCTCTTATTTACGTTTTACGTTAGCGCGCAAATCCATGATTGACATCAAAGCTGCCACCTATCAGTGGCTTACGCTATTAGTCTTAACTTGTATTAGTTTTGCGTTGGCAGAAATTGGTTTTTCCGGAGGCAGTATTGTCTTGCCGGTGCTGATCGCCACCTTAGTCAAGGGCAGTATTGTGGTAGACAGATTCATGGCTTTGCGGCATGTCAGCGGCCCCTGGCGGTTCATTGTCCTGGGTTGGCTATTCACAGTAGTCGGCCTGATCTGGTTTAGTTTCAGCAAAGTTTAAGACCTCAATAAGAAAGTGCACGATGAACGATATGACGTCTCACAATTTACTCAATACCCCCGGGGCAGACCTGCCAGCTATTCCGTTTTATCAGCCGGTTGCCAACGAATGCATGCTGTTTGAATACGCCTTCAAACATCAGCTTCCTTTATTGATCAAAGGTCCTACCGGTTGCGGCAAGACCCGTTTTGTGGCGCACATGGCAGCCAAACTGGCGCGCCCCTTAATCACCGTTTCTTGTCACGATGACCTGACCGCCGCCGATCTGGTCGGCCGTCATTTAATTGGCGACGGCCAGACCGTCTGGTCGGATGGTCCACTCACCAAGGCCGTGCGCCGAGGCGGCATTTGTTACCTTGACGAAGTGGTCGAAGCCAGAAAAGACACGACCGTCGTGCTGCATCCGCTGACCGATGATCGTCGGATTTTGCCGATAGAGCGTACCGGCGAAGAACTTCATGCCCCAGACGAATTCATGCTAGTGGTGTCGTATAACCCTGGCTACCAGAACCTGTTAAAAAACTTAAAGCCGTCCACGCGCCAACGTTTCATTGCGATTCAGTTTGATTATCCGCCAGCAGCGCTTGAGCAGGACATTCTAGTCAAAGAGAGCGGAATCGATACCGCTCTGGCACGGCGTCTGGTCAGCCTGGCAGGGCATTTCCGGCAATTAAAAAACCACGACCTTGAAGAAGCGGCATCTACCCGTCTTTTAGTTTATGCAGCAACTTTGATAAAAGCGGGCTGTGACCCTGTAACAGCTTGTTCCGCAGCCATGGTCGAGCCACTTACCGACGACCTAGATACCGCAGCGGCGTTATTGGAAGTCATTCAAGCTAGTTTTGGCAAATGAACACGCCGGATACGCATGTGTCGGTTGCGGTACAGGCAGAAGTTTTGTACCTGGCAAATTTACTGATATTGCCGGGCATCGGTTTTTTGGGCTTACTCTGGCTGGCTTACCAACATGCCAACAGTGACTCGGCCTTAACCAGGTGCCATTTACGTCAGACTATCATTGCCAGCATCTGGGCCGGAATATTGCTAGTGATCGTCGCCGCCATGATTATCTACCTAGGCGGCTTTCATTCACCCTATACCTGGATGCTCTTGATTCTCTACTTTATTAGCTGTCATGCCTCACTCATCCTGTTCGGAATACTGGGATTGGCCAGGGCGATGGCAAAGCAAACTTACATTTACCCGCTTATTGGCAGTAATAAGTGGTAAAGGTGGCGACGATGTTTTCCAAGGAAGCCGTACCAACAAGTGCCCGCACAGGACCCGCAGTTCCGGCTGCGACAGGGTCAGCCCACACCGGTCTGTTTGGTGTGCCGGTACAGCGCTGGCGACAACTAACGCAAGCAAGTTTTTTCATCTTATTTATCGTCGCTCCGATATTCGATATTTTCCGTCTGGATTTGCATTTAGGCCATTTCATTTTTTTTGGCATGGATTGGACTCTTGGCTTAGATGATTTTTCAAGTGGCAAAATGAGTGCAGGACAGGCCGCCTTATCGATTTTTTTGCGGGCATTTTTGCCTGTCTTATCGGCTGGCGTAGCACTTATTTTTATTAGCTGGAAATGGGGACGACTGTATTGCGGCTGGCTATGCCCGCACTTTTCCATCGTAGAAACCATCAATCAGACACTGAGAGAAGCCATCGGCAAGCAAAGCATCTGGGATGCAGAAAAGATGTCGGAACGCAATGCCGATGGCAGCAGCACCAAGCCCGATGCTATTTGGTGGTTCGGGGTCATTCCCCTGGTGATTGCCTGCTCGTTACTGTGGGCGGTAGTGCTTATGACATACCTGCTACCGCCGGCAGAAATTTACTACAATCTCTGGCACGCCACACTTACCCGAAACCAGAGTGTTTTTATCGGTGTCGGAAGCCTGGCCTTTTTTGTCGAATTTATGTTTGCCCGCCATCTTTTTTGTCGTTACGCCTGCGCCGTTGGCTTGTTTCAAAGTCTGGCATGGATGGGCAATGACAAGGCGATGGTGGTTGGCTTTGAGCGAGAACGTGCAAAAGATTGTGCCAGCTGTTTCTCCGCTTGCGATCACGTCTGTCCGATGCGGCTCAATCCACGCAATGTGAAACGGCTCATGTTTGCCTGCGTGCAATGTGGTCAATGTGTGGATGCTTGTAGTCATACACAAGCCGATAACCCGCAAGGACAATTACTCGGCTGGGTCAACCATGTTCGCGCAGAATCCGAAGCAGCACTCAATGGCAGCAAGGCAAAAACCATACAGATCGCGCTACTGCGCGAACCCATTACCACAAAAGATCGCTCCGGAGAACAGTAAATGGAAGAATATATTGGCGGCCTCTGGGATAAAATCATTACCCGCGTAGCTTATCGCGGCTTCCCTTCTGCCCGGGTCGAGTTAACACAGATAGAACGTATTGCGCCCATCTATTTTCGCGCCCTCGGTGGCGATGCCGGGCTCAATCTGCAAGCCGGCACAGCCACCAGCCATGGTGCCCGACGCCAATGGTTGGAACGTATTGCCGGTATTAGCGAAAAAGTCGAACTGGCATGGGCCGATGAAACAACCTTGCATTTACCCGCTTGGATAGAACATTTCCCCGAAGCGTCGCTTAACCGCGAACTGTATTTTTGGCTGATTGCCTTAGCGGCCCATGATGTCGCTCCGCAAGCCGAATGGATCGTGCGGAATCAGCGAGCGACGCTCGCCACTTTACACGCCCTGCCGGGTCTGCAGACACGTTACCAGCGTCTGTGTCAGGCCGAATTCAACTTACGCCCGCAGTCAGACCGGCTGCCGCAAGCCGAAGCTCTAGCAGAACTGGCCATATGCCAGGCACTCAGCCATCCTGGCAGCGTCACTAGCTATCAAGCGGGACGTAAACCGGCCTCTCCTGTCGTGCTATGGCTGCATCCACATCCGCCCACAGCGATGGGGCAAGAAAGGCCTGCCGCACAAAATACGCCGCAGCAACCCGACGGGGGCAAACAGAGCAAAGATTTGCAAGCGCGCAAGCGCCAGGCAGAAAATGTCAGCCTGCCGGAAGGTAAAAGCCCGTTTATGTTGCTGTTCCGTGCTGAGAGCCTGTTCTCCTGGGCAGAATTCGTCAAAGTTGACCGCCCCCTGGATGAAGACGACAATGATGATGCCGAAAAAGCGGCAAATGATTTGGATTTTTTAAGTGTTGCCAGCGATGGCAAAACCACCGCCAGCCGGATCCGATTTGATCTCGATTTACCGGCCGAATCGGATGATGATCTGGTCCTGGCTGACGGCATCCGGTATCCCGAATGGCATTACCGCAAACGCCTGATGCAAGCGGATCATTGCAAAATCCAAATGATGCTAGCCAGAAACGCTCAGCCCTGCGCCTTACCGGCGACGCTACAAAGCACGGCAAAACGCCTGCGCCAACAATTTCAATCATTAACCCCATTACGCTCCCGTTTAAAAGCCCAGATGAGCGGCAGTGACCTTGACGTTGACGCATGCGTGCGCTTCGCGGCCGAAAAAGCCAGCGGCATGCCCGCCTCCGAACCGGGTTTATATATCGATCAGCGGCAACAACTGCGCGATCTGTCTTGTTTGTTGCTAGCCGACCTATCTCTGTCTACTGATGCCTGGGTCAGTAATTCGGCGCGGGTGATTGACGTGATTCGCGATAGTCTTTACTTGTTTAGTGAAGCCCTGGCAGCCACTGGCGACCGCTTCGCGCTATATGGATTTTCATCGGTGCGACGTGACAACGTCAGGTTTCATTTACTAAAAGGCTTTGATGAACGTTATGACGATAGTATCCGCGGTCGTTTAGGGGAGCTTAAACCTGGCTACTATACCCGCATGGGTGCCGCGATCAGGCATGCGTCCCAGATCCTGAACAAGCAAAAAACCGGACGCAGGCTGTTACTGATTCTGACTGATGGCAAACCCAATGACCTGGATAAATATGAAGGGCGTTATGGCATAGAAGATACCCGTATTGCCATTCAGGAAGCGCGCCGCCTTGGCCTCACCCCTTTTTGTGTGACGATCGACGAAAAAGCCGGCGCTTACCTGCCGCACCTGTTTGGCAGTAACTCTTATATCGTGGTAAAGAATGCGGCAGAACTACCTTTAGTCTTACCGCGTTTATATCTGCAACTGACGGCAACGCACTAACGTACTCACGCACTAACGTACTTACGCACTAACGCACTAACGCACTAATGCACTAACCACCCCGCTACATTTACTGTTCTAAATTCCCTTATTTGCCATTTTTACAGCAAATCTCATGCTGATTTTTTTCTATGTCACTGGCCACGCCGCAAGTCTGCATCGATGCCGTGTGGCAGTAATTTTTGGCCAGCAACACATAAAAAAAACAGAAACCTCCTGGCCCTAAAACCAAGCGTGAAAACCACAACTAAAAAAAATTAAAGTTCCCTGTTGGATTTGATCTAGCGCAGACCGTTCTCAAGTATAAAAATTTTCTTGAGGAATATCAATGAAATTTCCATAACGCAAGCGTAGCCTTATTGACATAGGAAAGTTGCGGCAACAAACCGTTTCTAGGCCATATTTCACAAAGCTTACCAACAAGAAGGGGAAATAAAAATGAAATCAGGAATGAGTATGCCATTAGTTCGCCCACTGGTCGCCTTACTGGCAGCATTACCACTGGCATTCGGCGTTGCTTTCGCGGAAGATAAAAAAGAAGATAAAACGCATGGTGCTGCGGAACTAAAATATCAGGCTGGGGGCTCACCATTGGCCACTCAGGCGATGCACCAGAATATCAATCCCAAAGCACCTCCGATGACCAAAGAGGAGTTTGAGCTGGGTAAGCAAATTTATTTCCAGCGCTGTGCCGGCTGCCATGGCGTATTGCGGAAAGGTGCGACAGGCAAGCCACTCACGCCGGACATCACCTTAGACAAAGGCACTGACTACCTGAAGGTGTTCATCAATTACGGCTCTCCGGCGGGTATGCCAAACTGGGGAACGTCCGGCGAACTGACCGACAAAGAAGTCGATCTGATGGCGCGCTATATTCAGCAAGAACCACCGGTTCCGCCAGAATTTAGCCTCAAGGACATGCTGGCCACCTGGAAAGAAGTCATTCCTGTTGCCAAGCGTCCGACCAGGAAAATGAATAGCTATAACATCGCCAACATCTTCTCCACCACTCTGCGTGACTCAGGTGAAGTTGCCTTGATCGATGGTGACACCAAAAAAATCATCAACATCGTCAAAACTGGCTACGCCGTGCATATTTCACGCACTTCTGCCTCAGGACGTTATTTATTCGTGATTGGTCGCGATGCCCGTATCAATCTGATTGATTTGTGGATGGAAAAGCCAGATACCGTCGCAGAAATGAAAGTCGGTCTGGAAGCACGCTCGATCGAAACCTCGAAATTCAAAGGCTTTGAAGATAAATACGCCATTGCCGGCGACTACTGGCCACCACAATTTGTCATTATGGAGGGCGATACCCTCAAACCTTTGAAGATCGTCTCGACTCGCGGCATGACGGTCGACAACGAATACCATCCTGAACCACGGGTTGCCTCTATCGTGGCGTCTCACTACCGGCCGGAATTTGTTGTCAATGCCAAAGAAACCGGCAAAATCATGCTGGTTGACTACAAAGACATCAACAACCTAAAGATGACGACCCTGGATGCTGCCAAGTTCTTGCATGATGGCGGCTTAGATTCGACCGGTCGTTACTTCCTGGTTGCTGCCAATGCGTCCAATAAAATTGCGGTCGTCGATACCAAAGAAGACAAAATGGCGGCGATTATTGATGTAGGCAAAACACCGCACCCGGGTCGCGGCGCCAACTTCATCCATCCGAAATTTGGACCAGTCTGGGCTACTAGTCACCTGGGTGATGAATCGATCTCGATGATCGGTACCGATCCGGTGAAACACCAAGCACAAGCCTGGAAAGTGGTCGACACCATTAAAGGCCAGGGCGGCGGATCGCTGTTCATCAAGACCCATCCTCAATCCAAAAATTTATGGGTCGATACCCCTTTGAATCCAGATACCAAATTGAGCCAGTCGGTGGCAGTGTTTGATATCAAGCATTTGGATAAAGGCTATGTCACTCTACCAATCGCAGAATGGGCTAACTTGGGCGAAGGCGCTAAACGT
>JBBQNW010000122.1:0-8742 GCA_038330335.1 Burkholderiales bacterium
CCGATGGCAAATAAACCCCGTAAGTCACCATTAAATATCTGTTTTTTCAAAAAAAACAGGGAAGTAAAACAATAAATTGTCCTTTTGGAGTAGATCAATGCAACACAAATTAGTTACTGTTACAAAAATCGCGATGCTGTCTTTGGCCGCAAGCTGCGCCGCCCCTGTTCTGGCGCAAAGCGCCGGCAGCACTGTTGTTAATGTTGGTTGGGCGCATATAACACCGAATGATTCCAGCACGCCGCTGACCATCACACAACCTGCCGTGGGCGCGATTCCGGGTTCCGGTACCGGTGTTTCCAGAACCGAGACTCTGGGCGTCGCTATCAGTCATTTTTACACTGACAATATCGCTGTTGCAGTTGATCTGGGTGTACCTCCTACCTATAAATTACACGGCGAAGGCACACTGGGACCAGTAGGGCAAATCGGTACTGCCAAGCAATGGGCACCTACCGTTTTTGTGAAGTATTACTTTGGTGACGCCAAGGCAAAGTGGCGTCCTTTCCTTGGTGCTGGCGTAACCTATGTCCGTTATTCTGATATCGAACTGTCGCAAAAATTCCAGCAAGTGATCGGTGCAAAGTTTGGTTCTCCGGCAGCGGTTACCACGGCCGATTTGAGCCGTGGTTTTTCGCCGAATATCAATGCCGGTGTCAGCTATGAATTCGCGGACAAATGGTATGCCAATCTGTCGTTGACTTATGTGAAGTTAAAAACAGATGCAGAGCTGACCACAACAGGTACTAAAGTCGGTACGGTAAAGAGCAGCACAACATTAACGCTGGATCCGCTGGTGGCGTTTATGGGCGTAGGCTACCGCTTCTGATCTCCGGGTTGTCTAACCTCGTGTAGACGAGCGTATTTCTGTCAGGCGGCCGCGCTGCCTGATAGAAATTTCAGCTGACTGCCAAGACTTGCTGCGGCTGTATTTCTGCTTATTTTTTGGTGACCACCCGGTATTTCGGCAGCTTGTTTTTACCTGAATATGTGTTCTGTTTTTTCAGTACATTTTCGCTATAGTTCGTGCACGTCTTCCTCGTCTTCCTCGTCTACCTCGCCGTCTACCTCGCTCTTTACCGCCGCTAGCATGCTGCCTTGCTCAGCCAGTCGCGCCCCAACGCCCCAATAGCTCCTCCTCGAAAAACACGTCAATGTCGACTGCGCCTGCCTGCTTTAACTAAGCATCCATTGCCAGCCAAAAAATACGCTCAGTCCTATCATAATCGTAGCTAACTGATGGCGTGTCGCCGCCGATACCGTTATGGCGACAGTGGCGGCTACGAGTTGCGGGTTGCGCCAGCTCAGTTCCATACCCTGGCCGTGCGGCGCCAACACCATCGGCACAATAATGGCGGTGAGCACTGTCACCGGGACAAAATCCAGCGCTTTTTTTAGCATCGCCGAAAAGGCTATACGGTCGCCGAGAATGAAGATCAGCGCTTTGATGAGAAACGTGATTACGGCCATGCCGATAATGGTTAAGGTAATGTTCATGTTGTCTCCGTGGCCGATTTTTTCATGCTTGCCAGCTGCGACAACAGTAATCCGGCACCGACGCCGGCGATGACCGCTGCCAGTAAGCCCAGTTTGTAGGGCAGGCCTTGCAACAGATAGGCAATACTTCCTGCGATCAACGCGGCCACCAAGTGCGGTAGTCTGACCAGTTGCGGAACGATAATGGCGATAAACGTCGCCACCATCGCAAAATCGAGTCCCAGCGTTTGCAATGCCGGAAAAATCGCACCAAACAACAGCCCGATCAGGGTCCAGCATTGCCAGTTAACGTACATCGCCAGGCCGGAGCCAAGAAAATACCAGTGGCCGAACTGGGCCCGTGGGTGATAGCGGTAATAGCGGTCCATGACGGCAAAGGTTTCATCGGTCAGCAAGAAACCGAGCAGCCAGCGCCAGCCTTGTGGCAGGTGCCGTACGTGCGGCATCAGCGACGCGGCATACAGCATGTGACGCAGATTGACGATGAGAGTCGCCAGCCAGATCACCAGCATGCCGGTATGGCTTGCGATCAGCCCGACTGCAATGAATTGGCTGGATCCGGCAAACACGCCGAGCGACATGAATTGCCCTTGCCAGGCCGTCATCTGGGTAGTTGCCACCAGCGTGCCAAAAATCATCCCGAACGGGGCGGCACCGACCAGCATCGGTATCGTATCGCGCGCGCCGGCGATACAGCTGGATAAACGAGAAGGGTGGGGCATGAGGGTTTCCTGTTACCTGTTGAGTTGCTATCCTAAAGCTGGCCGATAGATAGCGCTTGTATGTTCTTGCGCTATTCTCAGAACTCAACAAAAAAGCTTAACGTTGCCAACGTCCTGATGCTACCGTGGCAGCATCAGGATGAGGCAATTACGCGGGGGGCTAGCATCGTGCTGGAGCTCGGGCGTTATACCGCTTTACGTGTCAGCGTGCGCCGAGGACACAATCGCCGGCAGGTAAATGTCGCCAAATTCCTTAGGCATGCGGCGCGCGCGTCCGCTGCTCAGTTCTATGCAGACCAAATCCCAGCTACCTCGTAGCAGGGTGGCCTGATCGTGGTTTCTGATGAGCTGAAACCGGCGATCCATGGTGAGTTTGCCATCGCTTGCCAGTAACCAGGTTGCCAGCGTCAGTTGCTCGCCCTGCACCGACGGTAGCAGGTAATCGTATTGGCCGCGTCGTATCGCCATGGCGCGATCAAGCCGGTGATAGTCAGATAAACCTAGACCCAGGGCTTCAGAATGCGCCCAGCCTATGTCTTCGCACCAGCGCACATACACCGCGTTGTTAGTGTGTTGCAGGCCATCGATGTCCGTGGCCTGTGGTGAGACTGCCAGGGTAAACGGCTGCGGAAAATCCCAAACCATAGTCAGGCCTTTGTGTGTTGTGGTTTTTATCGCCAAGGCGTTTGCGCTTAAAAATCAGGAGGTTAACTATAAAAAACGCTTATTCATTTTTTGCGATGACCACGCAGCCTTCGCAAAATACCGCTTATTCTGCATGTTCGACCAGCAATTGCACCTTCGTTACGCCATTGTATTCATTGGCATCAAGGCGAAATGCCACGCGCAGCTTGTCGCCGAAGCTGTCGGTGTGGCCGAACCAGATGGCATCGTAGCGCAGGCCGTTTTTTTCTAATACGAGTTTCAGGTGGCGCTCTTTGAGTATGCGTTGCGAGACCAGTTTGAAGTCGTCGCAGAAAATTGGCGGGGCAAAGCCCTGGCCCCAGACCTGGCTGGCGATCAGATCGATGAAGTCGGTACTGTAATAGGCGTCTTCCAGCGCACCGTCGGTTTCGATGATGCGCTCTAGCTGCTCCTGCTTGAGCCAGCTTTTGCCGACCGCTTCAAAGGCTTGCTGGAACGCCGGAAAATCTTCGCTGCGGATGGTCAGGCCCGCTGCCATGGCGTGGCCGCCAAATTTTTGGATTAGCGTGGGCGCATGTTTGGAGACTAAATCCAAGGCGTCACGCAGATGAAACCCGGGGATAGAGCGGCCGGAGCCTTTCATCAAGCCTTCGCCACCGGGGGCGAAAGTGATGGTGGGGCGAAAAAATTTGTCTTTCAGGCGCGAGGCAACAATCCCGATCACGCCTTGGTGCCAGCTTGCATCGAAGACGGCAATGGTGTGGCTCGCTTCTGCCTGAAAATCGTCCAGATGCAGCAGCGCGGCGTCTTGCATGTCGCGTTCTATGTCTTTGCGGTCGGCGTTGATACTGTTTAATTCTTGCGCAATTTGCCAGGCACGACCTTCATCATCGGTGGTCAGGCATTCTATGCCCAGTGACATGTCGGCCAGGCGGCCTGCTGCATTTAAGCGTGGGCCAACGGCAAAACCCAGATCAAACGGGCTGGCAGTGCGCGGTTCGCGCCCCGCGACACGGAACAAGGCGGCGACACCGGCGTGCATACGCCCGGCGCGCATGCGTTTTAACCCTTGTGCTACCAGAATACGGTTATTCGGATCGAGCTTGACGACGTCGGCCACGGTACCCAGTGCCACCAGATCGAGCAGAGTGTCTAACTTGGGCTGACTCTGGCTGTCGAAAATGCCGCGCTTACGCATCTCGGCCCGCAACGCCAGCAAGACGTAAAACATGACGCCGACGCCGGCCAGATGCTTACTCGGAAAGCCGCACCCGGGTTGGTTCGGGTTGACGATGACGCTGGCGTCGGGCAGGGTGTCGGCCGGCAAATGGTGATCGGTAATCACCACCTGGATGCCCATGGCATTGGCAGCGGCCACGCCATCGATGCTGGCAATGCCGTTGTCTACCGTGACGATGATGTCGGGCGATTTTTCACGTGCGGTCAGCGCCACGATCTCTGGCGTTAAGCCGTAGCCGTATTCAAAACGATTTGGCACAATAAAATCGACCACGGCACCCAACATGCGCAAGCCGCGCAGGCCGACAGCGCAGGCGGTCGCACCATCACAATCATAATCGGCAACAATCACCATCTTTTTTTGCTGCGCGATGGCATCGGCTAAAAAACTCGCCGCTTTTTCTATGTGCAGTAGCGCGCCGGGGGTAATCAGCGCGCCTAGTTCTGTGACCAGCTCGCTGCTATCGGCCACGCCGCGCGCTGCGTACAAGCGCGCCAGTACCGGGTGTAAGCCGCTTTGACGCAGCACTTCGGATTGGCGCAGGGAATAGGGGCGGGTGCTTAATCTGGTCATAGTGTGCGTGTCGTCGGTGTTGTCAGTGCGGGTGCAGCAAAAAGTTGATCCAGCGAAGGTCGGGTCCAGAATTTCCACAAACTGCGCGGGCTCAGACTGAACTGCATCAGGCTGTTGGCGTCGCTGGTGATGAAGCTTAGTTGCCGCAGTTGTTTGTCTTTCAGCGCTTGTAACAAAGGGGAAAACCAGCCCGCTTCCAGCTGATGCATGGCGTCCAGCCAGCTAGCCCAGTCGTTGTTAAGTGCCGGCTCCAGTAGCGCATCGAGCAATAATCTTGTTTTGCCTGGTTGCTTCATCGTTGCCATCATCTGATCGATGGTATGGCGGCTATCGTAAATGATGGCCGCTGGTAGCAAGGCCGCGCTGCCGCCATGTAGCCAGACCGAATTGACCAGATTAGCGCCGCGTGCTTCTCGCTGGGCATTAACGTCGTGGATGAACCAGAGCATTTGTAATTCGTTTTGCAGCTTGCGCCAGGGCAGCTCTTGCGCGCCTGTCGGCATCCAGATGTCGATATTGTGGCCGCAGGCCGCATCCATGGTGGCCGTTTGTAGTTCTTGCCAGTCGTCCGCGCGCAGGAACCAGGTTTTGGCGTCGCCGTAGAGCAGGGTTTTGCCCAACTCTTCACACATGGGGGCGGCAGCGGCAAACAGTGCAAGTGCTTCTGCTTCACTGAGATCGAGCTTGCGCTGATCGGTCAGCACCAGATGGTCGCGAGCGATATGGATATGCACGGGGCTAAGCGTGAACCAAAACCCTGCTGCGGGTGTCAGACCGAGCGCTGCCATTTTATGATGGGTGGTGGCGAGGTCGCTGAGCCGGTGTTGCTGTACGCCAGCGGCCGATCCAGCGGCGGACTCAGATTCAGCTTCAGACTCAGAAGACGCAATACCTGTGCGGCTTGCCACGTGAATATGCCCGGCAAGCAAGGATTCATGCGGGAGTCGTCTGGCGAACGCTTCAAATGACTGCAGCGGACCCTTGCGCGAGAGCGCAATCAGCCTGGCAAATGCGGGGGTGTGTAGTTCACGTAACAGGTCTGGTGCCAGTGCTGCAGGGGGAATGCAAAACGGCAAAATAATTTCTAAATGGCTCATCTCGCCATTGTAGGGCAATTGTATGGTAACTTGCGACCGACCAAAATAACATTACGCGATCTGATCGGCTTATTTCGTTAAAAATTCGTCAATATATGTACCTGAACTTGCTAATCGATCCACTACTTAATACTTATTAACTATTGCAGAAAAATTTGTGAAAAATCTCCCTTTTGAATGGCTGGTGGGCTTACGCTACACCCGCGCCGGACGACGCAGCGGTCGTAACAGCTTTATTTCTTTTATTTCTCTGATCTCTATGGCTGGTATTGCCCTAGGTGTCGCAGCGCTGATTGTCGTTCTGTCGGTGATGAATGGTTTTCAGAAAGAGGTACGCGACCGCATGTTGTCGGTGTTGCCGCATATTGAAGTGTTCGATGCCAGCGGTGCCTTGCCAGATTGGCAGGCAACCGCCGTCGAGGTGCAAAAAAATAAGGCCGTTATCGGTACCGCACCGTATGTCGATGCGCAAGCCATGATCATTAGCGATGGCATTATGCGCGGGGTCATGTTGCGCGGCATTTTGCCGGCAGAAGAGCCCAAAGTGTCTATCGTCGCCAGCAAGGTCAAAGCAGGCAAGCTGAGTGACCTGCGTGAAGGCGCGTTTAATATCATTCTCGGGATAGAACTGGCGCGTGCCATGCATGTGGGCATCGGTGATAAAGTCACTCTGGCAGCACCGGAAAGTCAGCTGACCCCGGCGGGCATGGTGCCGCGTCTGAAGGGCTTTACCGTGGTAGCGGTGTTTGAGGCAGGGCATTACGAATTTGACTCGGGTATGGCGTTTATTCATATCGCTGACGCCGAGAAATTTTTCCGGCAGAGCGCGCCTACCGGCTTGCGCTTACGCATCAAAGACATGCTCAATGCGCCGCAGGTGGCCTATGAGCTAAGCCAAAGCCTGAGCACTCATCTGATCTCGCGTGACTGGTCGCAGCAAAACCGCAATTACTTTGCCGCCGTCAAAACCGAAAAAACCATGATGTTTATTATCCTCACCCTGATTATTGCGGTGGCAGCGTTTAATCTGGTTTCAACCCTGGTCATGACCGTGACCGAGAAGCAAGCCGACATTGCCATCTTACGCACGCTGGGTGCTTCACCCTGGTCGGTGATGAAAATTTTTATGATACAAGGCGCGCTGGTCGGTTTGCTCGGCACCGCAATTGGCGTCGGTTCCGGCATTTTGATCGCGCTCAATATCGACATCATCGTTCCGTTTATCGAGCACCTGCTCGGCATACAGTTTTTGGCCAAAGAAGTCTATGTAATTAGTTCTTTGCCATCCGATTTGCATTGGTCTGATGTCTGGACTATCGGTTCTGTTGCGATCGTCCTGGCGTTTCTTGCCACCATTTATCCTAGCTGGCGTGCTGCCCGCGTTAAACCTGCCGAGGCACTGCGCTATGAATAATTCTATCGATCAGCAACTGGTCTTGTCTTGCAGTAATCTTGGGAAGACTTTTACCCAGGGCGATTATTCGGTCAAAGTATTAAATAACATCGACTTTAGCGTCAGCAAAGGCGAACGCGTGGCGATCGTCGGTGCTTCCGGTTCAGGTAAATCGACCCTGCTGCATTTGCTGGGCGGACTCGATACGCCGACTACCGGCCAGGTTATTTTGCAAGGACAGGAGTTTGCCGGCTTAGGCGAAACCGCGCGCGGCGATTTACGCAACCGCTCGCTGGGTTTTGTGTATCAGTTCCATCATTTATTGCCAGAATTTTCGGCCTTAGACAACGTCGCCATGCCGCTGTTGATACGCCGGGTAAAACGGGCAGAGGCACAAGAAGCCGCCCGCGCGATTCTGGCAAGAGTCGGCCTGACGCACCGGGTGTCGCACGTGCCGGGTGAATTGTCGGGCGGTGAAAGGCAAAGGGTAGCACTGGCGCGTGCCTTGGTCACGCAACCGGCCTGTGTCTTAGCCGACGAGCCCACTGGCAATCTGGACCGTGGTATCGCTGATCAGATTTTCGCTTTGATGCTGGAATTATCCGCTACCTTAGGGACCGCGTTTGTCATCGTCACACATGACGCCGAACTGGCTAAACGCTGCGACCGTATCTTGCGGCTGGCCGAAAATGGTTTGGTGCCGGTGTGATTTGATTTGATTCGCTTTACTTAAAAAAGCACTTTTGTATAGGTGCTTTTTTTATACGTACTTTTGCCATCCCTCCATCATAATAAACTCGGAACCAGAACTAACTTCTTGAAAATAAACTTCAGCTTCGATGAAGCTGAACCGATACCGCAATGCGCTTGTCATAGAAACGTAATACATAAAAATCAACACTCAGCTACTATCTGATTTTGTGTAAAATTTTTCTTGTAAGGACAATATGGGTCAGCAAAATACAGTCTTGATACTTCAGGGCGGTGGTGCTTTGGGTGCCTATCAGGCTGGGGTGTACCAGCAATTACAGGAAGGGTATACGCCGGTTGAATGGGTGATCGGTACCTCGATCGGTGCCATCAACAGTGCGTTGATCGCTGGTAACCCTCCGGCAACGCGTATTGCGCAACTGCGGGCATTTTGGGATAGTCTGGCACCCGATGCCGTGCATGGAGACAGTTTTTGGCCGGCATTGTCGCCATGGTCAAGCATGTTCAAAGGCATGGGCACGCTTGGCACCTTAATCAATGGTGTTGAAGGTTTTTTTAAGCCGCGCTTTGGTGCTACCTGGGATATTCATGCCAAGGTGCCTCTAGACCAGGCCGGCTTTTATGATACCTCGCAGCTCAAGACGACTTTGGAAAAATACGTCGATTTTGACTATCTGAATCAAGGTGCTATGCGTCTTAGCCCAAGTTTGTCATATGGCATACCAAATTTGTTATAAATCAATGACTTAGCGTTTTTCATTGGGCGTTATGGCACAACAAGTGTGCCGTCTGGGGCGAATTTTCGCTGCGCGGCGAGTCAAACGACGACGCGCTGTGTTCCGCCGGGGTTCGCTGGCAAGCGAA
>JBBQNW010000123.1:0-8684 GCA_038330335.1 Burkholderiales bacterium
GGTGATGACAGGCTGGCTCAATAGTGCGGCGCATTGCAGCAATATCATGGGTGAAAATTTTACCGAGGTCGGTCTGGCGTGCAGCAGCGGCAGCAGCAGCCAGTACCCAAGCTACTGGACTATGGATCTGGGGCGGCCATAAGGCTTACTATATGGCAATTTCACCATACTGCCTGCAGTCAACAAAAAGCTTTTATAGATGATTCTTGCAACTTCTGTAAAATAACGCGGTCTGCCCTGCATCCCTCCTTTCATTCGCAGCCCGCGAACCACGCTATGTCCAGCAAAGCCTTCAACCCGGTTGTTAATTCCTATCTGATTTATGTCGGGGTGGCGCTGGCGTCGGCCGGGGTGGCTTTATACACCCCTTTGATCGTGTCTGAAACCGGGAAAAACTTTTCCGGCACCTGGGCTGCCGCGATTTTATTTGGCCTCAATCTGGGGCGCGTGGTGGGCTCGTATCTGGGTGGCCGCTACCCGCGCCTGGCGAACCATCCGCTGGCGGTATCGGGCAACATTCTGCTGGAAGGCATTGCGCTGTATTGCATGGCGTATTTGCAGCAAGCCTGGGCGCTGGCCTTGTTTGCGGTCTTGGCAGGGCTGGGCAGCGGCTTGTCTTTTCCGGGCTTGAAAAATTATTTATTGAAACTCAAGGAACTTGATCAGGCATCGCTGTTTAGCCGGCTCGCTTTTGCCATACGCATCGGTCTGGTGGGTGGTTACCTGATCGCGGCCTGGGTGCCGATTCATAGTTTAAAGATGGTGTTCTTGTTTGTGCTGATCAGCTTTATCGCGTATGGCGTGTTTATGCTGTATGCCATGCGCGCCATCAGCAGGCATGAAGCGGCGGGCTTGCTACAAGCGCGCGCCAGCGCACAAGAGCACAACACCAGCCTGGACAAGCTAGCTAGCGGGCGCAGTGAGGGAAGCCAGCCAGCGCCTCCCCTGCCACTGAAATTTCATTTATCGAATGCGCTGTTCTGGTGTTTTGCGGTGCAGCCGATGATAGGCTTTAGTTTGCATATTCCGCAATTCACCCCGCAGATACCGGTCTCGACACCGTTCTGGCTGGCCGCGCTAGTGATTATTTTTTTCCAGATTCCGGTCTCGAAACGGGCCGTACGTACGCGTGAACATTTTCGTTTTTTACAGATAGGCTATGGCTGCCTGTTTGTCAGTTTTGCCCTGATGGTGCTGGCCGGCCAGCATGCCAGTGCGGTAATCGCCTCGGCGATTATTTTATCGTTTGCTCAGGTGTTTTACGGGCCGTCGTTTGACGTGTTGCTGGCACGCTATGCGGGCAATGCCGACAGCTCACCGGCAGATATTGGCAAACTGATGTCGCAACAAATTTTCTATCAAAGCACAGGCACCATGATAGGCAGCCTGGCCGGTGGGGTCTTGTTTGACCTGGCGCAGCGCCTGCACTGGCCCAGCCTGAACTGGTTGCTGCTGGCAGCCGGCAGCTTGTGGATGATGGTGCTCAGTAAAAACAAAATACCCGAGCTGTATCGCAACGCACGCCAAATTTCCGGCTGACCACTTTCCGGCTGACCACTTTCCGGCATCAAAAGACAAAAGCACACAGGCGGGTTGATGGCCGGTGTGCTTTGGTGTGCTTATGTGTACGGATATCGTCTGATGCGGTTCAGCCGGCCCCGGGCAAAAATCTACCCTGCCCATTGCGCCAAATTCAGACTCAGCTACCGGCAACTACCAGCGCAACCCCAGTTTTACGCTGACGGTGTCGTTGTCACCGGTGCGGTCAACTTCGCCCGCCAGATTGATCAGGCCAAAATTGGCATTGAGGCCGGCAAACAGCTTATTGGCCGTGGGCGACACTTTTTGCAATTGCAAGACATGTGGATTGACGTCTGACCAGACCCGGCCAACCCCGACATACGGTGTCAGCATCAGAAAGCCTTTGGATGCGGTCAGCTCCAGGCTTTGGGTATTGAGATCAAGCTGGTTCACACCTGACAAGCGGGTGGCCGCTGCGCGCACGGACAAAGACGGGATCGTGATGCCGCCTTCCAGAATCGCATAGCGCGCTTCCACCCCGATTAAGCGGATATTCGAATCCGGCACGGCAGTCAGTGATGCGCCGATATCGATATTCAACGGCAAACCTTTATGCAGATGCAGCTTGGGCATGGCCAATGTAGAAATATCGGCACCGGCTTTTTTCCAGATAGCGGCATCGCCCAGCTGGGTCGCGCTAACTTCGACGCCGATATCAAAACCGGTCATGCCCAGCGGGGCGCCCGGTGCCACGGCCTTGTAACTGGCAGCGGCAGAAAAATCATTGGCCAGCTTGCTAAATTCAGCCTGATTCAGTTTTTGCAACTGATCGAGATTGCCCGATGCCAGCGCCGGCAGACTGGCAGCACAGACAAATGCCAGACAGGCAGCGCGTAGTGTCTTAGGTAAAGAGGCAATAGCTAAAGAGCTAAAGTAGGGCATAGATTTTTTCAAAGGGGTTCTCGTCGTAGGAATGATAAATTGTGGTGAATAATAATAAATAAAAATAAATAAAAAATAAATACGGCTAAATCAATGCGCGCCGGGCAGCCTCAGGCCGGAAAACAGCTGAGCATTTTTGCCAGATATGCAGCGCAACCAGGCTCGCCTTCGGCCGGTGCCCAGCTGGCTTTTTCGTCATCGCTTAGCGGCGCATACGGGCCGGCTTTGCTTTCAAAAAAAACCGAGCCGGTAGTCAGCGCTACCGTGCTATGAAACATGCCGACCGGTAGCGTCAGTGCCAGATTGCCGTTTTCCTGCGCCAGTATCACGGTGTCGACCACCTTGCCTGCGTCATCAAAAATCAGAACCCCGAAACGACCGCTCAGCACGATCATGGTTTCGTCTTTGTTCGGATTCAGATGGCGGTGCGGCTGCAAATAAGTACCCGGTTCCAGTGCATTGAGCAAACGATGGCATTGCGCCGCATCGTCAGCATGGAAATTGAGGTTTTTACGTAAGCGCGGGCTGGCCTTAGCGAGGTCCGAGAGTTCCATCAGCGTTTGCGGATAAATGATCTTTAGTTGATTTTTCATGGTGATGCTCTTTCATTCGTAATCGGTATATTTTCTGGCATCGCCACGCACTTGCGCCACCGGGTATTTCAGCGCATTAAGGGCGATTTTTTCTTTGGTAGCGGCGATCAGATCCACATTAAGATGATCTGCCAGCATGATCAGGTAGCTCAGGACATCGGCCATTTCATGCCGGATCGCGAGCTGTGCCGCACTACTCAGCTGATCCGACCTGCCGGTGCTCAGCCACTGAAACGGTTCCAATAATTCGGCCGCTTCTACACTGAGCGCGCTCGCCAGATTTTTGGGGGTGTGAAACTGTGCCCAGTCGCGCTCTGCGGCAAACACGCGTAAGGCATCCCGAAGTTCATCGAGAGGATGAGAAGATTCTGCCATGCCGGTTCTCTTGTGCTGTACTGGAAACCCCGCATTTTACGGGATAAACTGATCCCAGCTAAAAAGTGGCAATATAATGGGTTCAAGCGCCTGGCTGGCTGACCACTCAATCCTCTCTAGACCTAGATCGCCTTATGTCCCGTTCCCAACGTCTGCTCGACTTACTCCAGATTCTGCGTCTGCACCGCTATCCGGCTACCGGAGCGAGCATGGCGGCCGAGCTTGGCATCAGCCTGCGCACCCTGTACCGTGACATCGTCAGCTTGCAACAACAAGGGGCGCAGATTGATGGCGAACCCGGCATGGGCTATGTCTTGCGCCCCGGGTTCATGCTACCGCCACTGATGTTTTCAGAAGAAGAAATCGAAGCGCTGGTACTGGGCTCGCGTTGGGTCAGCCAGCGTGGCGATACCCGGCTTGCGGCAGCGGCCCGCAATGCCTTGGCCAAGATCAGCGCGGTGTTACCGCCGGAACACCGCAACACGCCCGACGATAGCGCCCTGCTGGCAGGCCCCGGTGCACCCATCGCTAGCGGCGATCTGGACTTAAGCCTGATCCGGCGCGCCATCCGTGCCGAACATAAGCTTTGTATCTGCTATCGCGACCTGAAAGAGCAAGACTCTGAGCGCACGATCTGGCCGTTTGCTCTGGGATTTTTTGATCATGCCCATGTACTGATGGCATGGTGTGAGCTGCGTCAGGGTTTTCGCCATTTCCGGACCGACAGAATCATGCAACTGGCAACACAGGCACAACGCTATCCGCGCAGACGGCAAGTATTATTAAAAGAATGGCGCGACATCGAGGGCATTGCGCGCCAGTAGGTAAGGGTTGCACATGGCCTAACGCCACGGCTTTTTTCCACAGGTTGACAGCTGTTGACTGGCATCACCGCAGAACGACTACTGACAGAATCTGGCATACACGGGCTTTAGGATACGTGAGTGTTGCGCCGGAACATATTCCAGGCAACACACTACCGTCTATCTACACTAAGGAGCGCTGCCATGCTGGACCCTAACTTCATTATCCTGTACGTCACCCACCCCGAAACCAGCGCCGCGTTTTATGCCGGTCTGCTCGGACATGAGCCGCTGGAAGTTTCACCGGGCTTTGCCATGTTTTCGTTGTCATCCGGCGTGATGCTGGGCTTATGGGCCAGGCACACGGTATTGCCGGAAGCACTGATCAGTGGCGGCGGCAGCGAACTGGCATTCGTTGTGCCGGACCGGTCCACGGTCGACACCATGTTTGCCGATTGGTCTGCGCGCGGGCTACGTATGGCACAAACCCCGACGGCACTCGACTTTGGCTATACCTTTGTCGCGCTCGACCCGGATCAGCATCGACTGCGCGTGTTTGCCGCCGCCCCGCCAGCGGCGTGACTACCTTTGAAATAGCGTAATGAGGAGGAAAAAACGCAAGCCCGCCAAGCACCGGATGCGCAGGCGGGCAGCGTCACGCATACCTAAATAGCAGCAACGTGGTAGCTGTTCGGCACCTGAGTTGCTCCTGAGTTGATATTGAGTGACGCCAAAAAGAAATGGTTTCCAAGTATGCTGCTAATGTTTACAATGACGAATGCTGCATTGCGTCATTTTTTACATAATAGCAATGCTGCCTTCATTCACCTAACTAGGAGAGATCCATGTCTACGATTCCGGAACAAATTTCCGCAGCCGCCCAAACGCAACTGGCTGCACAACTCGCTGTCATCCACTCGATCTCCTATGCGGCGATTGGCAGCATGCAAAAACTTATCGCACTCAATTTCAGCACGGTGCAACAATCATTCGAAAGTTCAAACGCAGCAACCCGTGAATTATTTTCGGCGAAAGGCCCACAAGAATTACTCGCGCTGAGCGCCGCACAAAGCCAGCCTGGAATTGAAAAACTGATGTCGTATGGCCGCGAACTGGCCACGATTTCAGGTGCTGCCCGCGCTGAAATTTTGCAAGCGGTCGGGGCATCGGCACCCGCCAGCCCGCTGGCAACGCTGCTCACCGCAACTAGTTCACTAACTGTTCCGCTGACTAATTCGCTAACTAGTCCGCTGGTTAGCCAGCTACTTAGCCCATTGCTTGCTCAGCCAAAAGACAGTACTACCAAGACTAGCAGCGCTACGCCAGCCGTTGTTAACAAGGCACCTGCAATCGTGAAAAAAGCCACGACAGCTAAGGCTACTAAAACAGCACCTGTCCTTACTGCTAATACCCAACTGCCTTTGCTGGCTGACACGCCAAGCAAAGCGGCGAAACCTGTCGCCAAGGCCGTGCCAAAAGTGGCGGTCGCCAAACCACTAGCAGCCAAAGCAGTCGTGGCACAAGCTGCTGCCGTAAAGCCTGTCGCCCCTAAAACTGCTGACACTACAGCAGCGGTTGCTAAAACTCCTGTTGCGAAAACGCCCGTGCTTAAAGCGCCAGTCGCAAAAGCAGTGGCACCCCAAGCTGCTGCACCTGCCGTTACCAAACCAGCCGCTGCTAAACCAGCCGCGGCTAAAACGCTTGTTGCTAAGCCCGTCGTAGCAAAAGCGCCGGCTGCAGCAGTCGTCGTTGCTAAACCAGTCGTTGCTAAACCAGTCGTTGCTAAGCCAGTGATAGCCAAAACTGTGATTACCAAACCTGTGATTGCCAAACCTGTGATTGCCGAACCAGTCACCGAAACACCGGCAGCTGTCAGCACAGCGACAGCTGTTGCCGCAACGACGCCGGCGCCGGCAGTATTCTCTGAAGACAAGGCAGCAGCAAGCACAGTATCCGCAGCCGCTGATTCAGCAGAAGCAGCGGCAGTGACCGCTAGCGCAGCAACAGTAGCAGCAGACACAAACGAAGCGACAGAAATCAAATCAACAGTGACCGGCTTGCCAAGTAAAGCTGCAGCAAAACCAGGCTTTCCAGCCAATGGCGGGCGCCCTGCCTACAAAGGCAAAAGCAGCGCTGCCACCGGTGCAAAAATGCGCGTACGTCAATAAGCTAGAAGTCGCTGTTCCAGCGCATTTCAGCAGCGGTATTTCAGCAGCGGCATTTCGGCCAATGCAGTTCAGCGACTTGAGCTGATTCCGGCCTAAGCAACGCAAACAACGCAAACAACGGAGACCTCGCAGTCTCCGTTGTTGCATTTTCAGCGACTACCTTCATTGCTCTTCGCTGATCCTGAGCGCAATACAAGGACAGCTAAATCGCAAGCTTGTCAGGTTTATTAGCATGCGGTCAACATCCCCTCATCAATCTCCGGTGCAACACAAAAAGCTTGATCAGGGTTAAGGCAGGGACCTGCTGCACTCCCTAGAATGACGCTTATTACTTCTTTTCCGGAAATTTATTATGTCTATTCAAATGCTCCCTAACACTTATCAATTTGATGTGCGCGGCGTGGCGAAACGTTTGCGTCATGCCGCCATTTTTGGTGCACTCGAATCCCTGGAGCAAGGCGATATCATGCGTTTCATTAACGACCACGACCCTTTGCCTTTGTTAAGCCAGATTCAGCAACGCTACGACGGTCAGGTACATCATACGTATATACAAAACAACCCGGAAGCGGTCGTCATCGATTTCAGTATTCATCCGAAGACCGTTGAAGAAGCGAATGTTCCGGCAGAGCAGGCAAAAGCACCGGCAACAGGCGGCTGTGGTGGTGATGGTGGTGGTGGCGGCGGTTGCGGCTGTCAGGGCGGCTAATCTGCCTGACCTGCCGGACATTCGCTGAGAACTACTTCAACAGCAAAAATGAAGCAACACCAGCCGGTGCGCTATGTGCACCGGCACTAAAACTAAGCAAACACTGAGCAAACACTAAGCAAACACTAAGCGAACACAAACCACGCTAGCGGGTCGTTCAAGTTGAGCTTGATTTGGTACGTAAGTCCCAAAATTTGGCCGGACGTTTGTCAAAAAAAGCCGCAATCCCCTCCGCGGCTTCTTCATCTCCTTGCGACTCGACCATCAGTTGCGCTTCCAGCTCCAGTTGCTCCGCCAAAGTCGCCTCGTAAGCCTGTGAACACAAGCTCTTGATACGTGCGCTGGCACGGGCTGGCGCCTCTGCTATGCTGGCTGCCAGGGCAATGGCTGCGGCTAACGCAGCGCCTGCCTCGGTCAGGCGATTTACCGCCCCCATGCTGTGCAAGCGTTCACCGCTGATGCGTTCACCCGTCAGACTTAGCTCAGTGAGCAACTGGCGCGAAATAAACTCAGACAAAAAGGCCGTGGCACCGCCGTCCGGCGTCAGGCCGACCTTGACATACGCCACCGAGAAAAAGGCATTTTTCGTCGTCACCAGCATGTCGCAAGCCAGCGCCAGCGACAGACCGGCACCTGCGGCACCGCCTTCCACTGCGGCAATGACCGGCTTACTACACTGGCGAATGGTACGGATCAGATCATGCAGTTGTTCCAGCTTTTCGCGCCGCTGGGCCGCTGCCATCGCCGCGCGCAAAGCCAGCTGTTTGAGGTCGCCGCCCGAGCAGAAAAAATCACCGGCACCGGTCAGGACAATCGCCCCCACAGCAGGGTCGGCCTGCGCTGCTGCCAGAGCAGCCTGCAAACCGATATACAAGTCCGGCGTGATGGCGTTACGCGCCGCCGGATTATTATTAATCAGAATACGCACAGCGCCCTGCTGCTGCACCAATACCGCGGCGCTCATGGCGCCTGCCCGGTGATAACTTGCGGATAGTGTCGATGCATCTTGATCACCTCAGGTTTTCAGAACTGCGTAGTTATCATGTCTATGCACATCCCCGTACCCAGACTCATACTCATGCAATGAGCACTAACTCAGTTGCCGGGCGAATAGTTCCAGATGATGATCGGTGCTGCCAAATTGCAGCTCGATCGCCATCAGGCGCTTGAAGTAATGGCTGACATCGAGCTCGTCGGTTACCCCCATCCCGCCATGCAATTGCACAGCTTGCTGCCCGACAAAACGGCAAGCCTGGCCCACCACGACTTTGACTGCTGACATGGCTTTTCTGCGCCCGGCAACGTCCGTATCATGACAACTGACTGCTGCCAGGTATGCCATCGAACGGGCTTGTTCAATGTACAACACCATCTCGGCCATGCGATGTTGCAATGCCTGAAATTTACCGATCGCCACGCCAAACTGCTGACGCGTTTTAGCGTACTCGATGGTGGCCGCCAGGATGCGGTCCAACGCCCCCACGGCTTCGGCACAGACCGCGGCCAAGCCAATGTCAAGAATTTCGCCCAGCAACATTTCGGCATCAACCACCCCTGCCTGTTCAACAGTGCT
>JBBQNW010000124.1:0-8593 GCA_038330335.1 Burkholderiales bacterium
AGACGGAAGCAGACCGCTGGAATTTGCGCGATCTATATAGTACCGACGCCGCCTGGAATAAAGATGCAGCCAGACTGCAAACCCAGCTGATAGAAATTGCTGGCTGTAACACCCACCTTGGCGACTCAGTACGACAGTTCAAACATTGCATGGATCTGAACGCCGATATCTTAAAACGGTATGCTCGCCTGGCCAGTTACGCGTCACAAACCCACGATCAAGATACGGGGGCGACGGCAGGCCTGGATATTAATCAACGTTCGGATATTTTAGGTAGCAAACTGGAAGAAGCGACCTCTTTTTTGCGTCCTGAGATACTCGGTTTAGGACAGCCCAGGATCAACGCTTTTCTCGCCAAAGATAAGTCGCTCGCCATCTATGCTCACCCGCTAGAGGATATTTTGCGCAGTGCCAGCCATACCCTGGATAAAAAGGGCGAAGAACTGATCGCCACATTTGGCATGGCCACCAATACCGCAAGCGCGGTTTATTCGACCCTCTCCAATTCCGATATGCCCTGGCCCAAAGTCAAGCTCTCTGATGGACGGGAAGTGACAATTGATCAGGCTGCCTATACCAAATATCGCTCATCGAATAACCGGCAAGATCGCAAATTAGTATTCGATGCCTTCTGGGGTAAATGGAAAGAGTTTGAGCGTAGCTATGGTGTGACATTTTATGAAATGTTAAAAAAAGATGCGGTCTATGCCAAGGTCAGAAACTATCCTGATTCACTGACGCAGGTGCTCGATGGCAATAAGCTGCCGCGTGCAGTGTATGACACCCTGATAGCCCAAACGCAAGCCAACCTGCCCACCTTGCATCGCTACTTTACACTGCGCGCCAAGATGCTGGGGTTAACGGATATGGGGTATTACGACATTTATCCCCCGCTAGTGAGCAGTGATCTGAAATTCCCTATCGGCAAAGGAACTGAGCTGATGCTGGCATCAGTCAAACCCTTAGGTGCCGACTATGTGAAGGCAATGACCAGGGCCACTACCGAGCGCTGGATGGATGTGTACCCACGTTCCAAGAAGCGCTCCGGTGCTTATATGAACGGCGTTGCTTACGATGTTCATCCGTATTTACTCCTTAATCATAACGATGACTATGAATCGGTCTCGACTCTGGCGCATGAGTGGGGTCATGCCATGCATTCGTATCTGGCCAACAAAACACAGCCCTTCATCACGGCGGACTATACGACGTTTACGGCCGAAATTGCCTCCACCACCAATGAGGTCTTTTTGCTCGACCACATGTTAAAAATTGCCCAGTCTGATGACGAACGTCTGTTGTATCTGGGCTCTGCCTTAGAAAACCTGCGCGGTACGTTTTTCCGCCAAGCCATGTTTGCCGATTTTGAACGTAGCGTCCATGCCCAGGTCGATAAGGGTGAATCATTGACAGGCGCAGCACTGACTACCATCTATGGCGATATTTTAAAGCGCTATCATGGTGACAAAGACGGCGTAGTAAAAATCGACGACCTGTACGCCACAGAATGGGCTTACATTCCTCATTTTTACAATCACTTTTACGTTTTTCAATATGCGACTTCGATCGCTGCAGGCTCTATGTTTGCCGATGACATACTCAAAGAAAAACCAGGTGCGAAAGATAACTACCTGAACATACTGAAGGCTGGCGGTTCGGTCTACCCGTATGAATTGGTGAAGGCTGCAGGGGTTGATCTGGCGACCGCCGCGCCATATCAGGCGGTATTTGCCCGCATGAACAAGATCATGGACGACATGGAAGCGATTCGGGCCAAAACAAAATCTAAATAAACACGCAGAAACCCCAGAGCGCACTAGGCCACAACAAGACTACTGAACCGGTGGCATGACACCGGTTCAGTAATCAATGCCGACTTTCGTCGCTTTACCCTTTATGGCACTACCACGTACTGCACTGCCTTCCATTACCAGGCGCTATCAATATCTTCGCCAGCCCGGTTAAGCAAATCCATTCGTAACGCGGCAGAACACAGCCTGGTTCATAAGGAAAAGCCAGATTATTTGATTTTTATTTTTCAAAAAAATAAATTTGGAAGCCGAGCTTGATCCGCATCAAAAGTACCTCGATGACACGGTAGTAAAGTAATAAAAAAATACGATAGGAGACAGCATGTCAATCAGAATTACCACACCAGTATCGATAGAGATTATTCGAGAAGAGCACGAACATCTTTCCAAGGTGATTGAAGGCATGCTGTCTTTTGTACGTATGATCAAAGAAGATGAACCGGTACCGGCATTAAAAATATTTCGTGCAATGCTGTATTACGTTACCGAATACCCGGAACGGGTGCATCACCCCAAAGAAGACCAATATCTGTTTGCCCAGATTAAAGAACGGACTCATCAACTTGATGCGGAACTGGATAGTTTAAGTGAGCAGCATGGCAAGGGTGAATTAATGGCACACCGTTTGCAAAACGCCTTATTGCGTTACGAGTTTGGTGGTGTAGGAGCATTGTCACAGCTACGGACTCAAGTTGAGCAATATGCGCACTTCTATTTCGCGCACATGCGACTGGAAGAAGAAAGAATTCTTCCGGTCGCCAGGCAAATACTCAATGAGGCCGACTGGAAAATCATTGATACCGCATTTCTTGAAAACAGAAAAATGTTCAATGACGCCGGGCGACGCTATCACTATGACCAGTTATTCTCACAGATCATGCAAGTCAAAGCAACATCGCTATCGGCCTGACTCACTGCGCCTGAACGACTGCTACTTACATGATAAAACGGAAATTGTCTGTAGCCGTTGAAGAGCTCCCTGTCGTCCCAGGGTTTTTTGAATATGCCGCATAGACCCTGACAATCATAAACACGGGCCTGTAATTCATCATGACCGGCAACCCCGAACACCGGAAAATCTCCGGTGTCCATGCTGCCATGTACCACAGCAATTAATTCAATCCTCTCCCTATTGCCATTAGGCATTTCAAGACCGGTCAGCAAAACCGAAAAGAAAGCAACGATGTCGCTGACGGTGACGACACATCGGCCTGGCTGTTTCAGTATCAATCACAGTGCAGCAGCAAACTGGCAATATGTGCATGACGACGAGCAAGATCGCTGCGCTGTAGCGACAATTATTGTTAGCATCTAGCGCTGAAAACTCTCCCACACTTTCTGTAGGCGTTTGGCGGACACCGGCATAGGCGTGCGTAATTCCTGGGCAAATAGCGAGACCCGTAATTCTTCCAGTAACCAGCGAAACTCACCCAGTTTGGGGTCGGCATCGGGGCCAGTCTTGCGTGGCGCGCGTTGCCAAGGCTGCGCTACCGCGTTCCACTCCGCCATCAGTTTGGCATCTCGCGCTGGATCAGCGCGCAGTTTATCCATGCGTACCGTCATCGCTTTCAGATAACGCGGGAAATGCGATAGCTGGGTGAAATCATTGTCAGCGATAAAGCGCTTGCTAATGAGCATCTGTAACTGCCCCTGCATATCGCTGGCTGCTGCGGTATGCGCCTTCAGTGCCTGGAGTTTCTTGGGTAGCCCGTGATATTCAGCCAGAATCTGCGCCGCCAGCCGTGCTATTTCATTGGCCAACAGGTTCAGCCTGGCCTTGCCGGCATCACGACGCAGATTAAACTCGCCAGAATTGGTTGGCAAAGGCTGCTGTAAAAAAGCGCTTTCCAATGCCACCTGCACAATTTGCTCACGCAACTCTTCTTGCGAACCGAGTGCCATAAATTGCATGCCCATTTGCTGTAAGCCAGGAATATTTTTCTCTAAAAACTTGACTTGTTCCTTCAGTTGCAAGGCGAACAAGCGGCGCAAGCCTACACGATGGATGCGCGCAGCTTCGTCAGGGTCATCAAACACCTCAATATGGCAATGCGTGATTTTATCCACCAGCGCCGGATAGCCGATCAGCGTTTGCTTGCCCTGCTGCACTTCGAGCAATTCAGGCAAACTGTCAAAGGTCCATGCGGTCAGGTTTTCTTGCTGTAGCTGAATCACGGGTTTGGCAGCATGATGCACCAATGCCGAACTGCCAGCAGAACGGGAAGACCCTTGTTCTGCTGCGGATGCCAAGGTGGCGTTGGCTGCCTTGCTGCCTGTCTTGCTGGATATCTTATTATTGTCGAGCAGGGCCAGTTTTTCAGCACTGGCAATGCGTTGAAAACTTTCTCTCGCCTGGCCGCCGAATTCCGCGCGCAAGGTCGCCAGATTGCGCCCCATCTCCAGTTGGCGTCCATGCTCATCGACAATCTTGAAGTTCATGGTCAGATGTACCGGCACCGTTTCAAATTTAAAATCGGTCGTCATACAAATTAAGCCGGTTTGCTCGCGGATATCAGCGATCACCGCATCGAGAAAATTACCGGTACCAAACTCTTTACGCTCACAAAATCCGCCAGCGAAATTAGGCAGCGGGACACAGTGGCGGCGAATTTTTTGTGGCAGGGATTTAATCAACAAGTGGACTTTTTCTTTCAACATGCCGGGCACCAGCCATTCACAGCGGTCAAAGGAAAGCTGATTGAGCGAAAACAGTGGCACCGTCAGGGTCACGCCGTCACGCGGGCTACCAGGCTCGAAGTGGTAACTGAGTTGCAAAGGCACACCCGACACTTGCATCGTTTTGGGAAACAAGTCGGTCGTCACACCGGCAGCTTCATGCCGCATTAACTCGTCTTTGTTCAGATACAGCAGCTTGGGGTTTTCTTTGGTGGCCTCTTTATGCCATTGCTCTAATAGCACCGCGTTATAGACCCCGGGCGGAATCAGCTTGTCATAAAAAGCGACGATTAATTCTTCATCCACCAGAACGTCAATACGGCGCGACTTGTGCTCAAGATTTTCAATTTCACGCACCAGTTTTTGATTGTGTGCAAAAAATGGCGCACGTGTATCGAGTTCGCCTTCGACTAAGGCATCGCGGATGAAAATATCCCGTGCTTCTGCCGGATGCGTCAAACCATATTGGATACGGCGCTGGCTATACACTACCAGGCCATACAGGGTGGCGCGCTCAAAGGCAGACACTTGCCCGGCGCGCTTTTCCCAACGCGGCTCGCCATACGATTTCTTCAGTAAATGACCGCCGATTTTCTCCAGCCATTCTGGCTGTATCTGGGCAATACAACGACCGTACAAACGGGTGGTATCAACCAGTTCTGCGGCCATGACCCAGCGGCCGGCCTTTTTTGCCAGACTGGAACCGGGCCAGATGAAAAATCTAATCCCGCGCGCACCGAGATAATGCGGCTCTTCATCGGACTTATAGCCGATATTACCGAGCAAACCGGTCAACAGAGCCAGATGCAATTGCTCGTAGGTTGCAGGGCTTTCATTCAGGCGCCAGCCCTGCTCTTTAACGATCGTCAACAGCTGGCTATGTACCTCACGCCATTCGCGCAAACGCATCTGGCTCAAGAAATTAGCGCGGCAATTCTCTTGTAGCTGACGATTGGTTTTTTTATGTTCGATCGCGTCTTCAAACCATTTCCAGATTTTCAGATACGACTGGAACTCGGATTTTTCATCCGCGAATTTTTTATGCGCGGCATCGGCTGCGGCTTGCGCCTCCATCGGCCGGTCGCGCGGGTCTTGCACCGACAAGGCGGCGGCAATGATCAGTACTTCTTGTAAAGCCTGATTGTCGCGCGCTGCCAATATCATGCGGCCAACCCGGGGGTCTAAAGGGAGCTTCGCCAGCTGTTTGCCGACCGGCGTTAACTGATTGCTATCGTCCATCGCTCCCAGTTCTTGCAATAACTGATAGCCATCGGCAATCGCACGCCCTGGTGGCGGCTCAATGAAAGGGAAACTCTCGACATCCGTCAGATGCAAGGATTTCATGCGCAAGATGACCGCAGCGAGCGACGAGCGCATGATTTCAGGCTCAGTAAATTTGGGCCGCTGTAAATAATCCTGCTCTTCATATAAGCGTATACAGACACCGGCAGCAACCCGACCGCAACGGCCGGCGCGCTGATTAGCAGCCGATTGCGCCACGGCTTCCACCTGCAATTGCTCTACTTTATTACGATAGCTATAACGTTTGACACGCGCCAGCCCAGCATCGACTACGTAACGTATTCCTGGTACGGTCAGCGAGGTCTCAGCCACATTGGTAGCGAGCACAATACGGCGTGCATTCGAGACTTTAAACACGCGTTCCTGCTCTTGTGCCGAGAGCCGTGCAAACAATGGCAAAATCTCGACATGGGAAGGATGATGTTTGCGCAAGGCTTCGGCCGTATCACGAATTTCACGCTCCCCCGGCAAAAACACCAGGACATCGCCGGAACCGACCCGACATAACTCATCGACCGCATCGGTAATGGCGGTCATCAAATCGCGCTCTTTGTCTTTTTCGCCGTCTTGCACCGGTCGATAGCGTATTTCAACCGGATACAAACGCCCGGACACTTCAATCACCGGCGCCGGTTTCGGTGCCGGCCCGCTTTCATCGGCAAAGTGATTGGCAAAACGCTGGGCATCAATGGTCGCCGAAGTGATAATGATTTTCAGATCGCGGCGCTGTGGTAACAGCTGTTTCAAATAGCCAAGCAAAAAATCAATATTCAGGCTACGTTCATGTGCTTCATCAATAATGATGGTGTCATATTGTCTGAGCAAGGGATCGGTTTGCGTCTCGGCCAGCAAAATACCGTCCGTCATCAGTTTGACCGATGCCCCTTTCGTTAAGGTGTCGGTAAAACGCACCTTAAAACCGACATGTTCACCTAAAGGCGAATTAAGCTCCTGCGCGATACGCTTGGCAGTCGACGATGCAGCGATGCGGCGTGGCTGGGTGTGGCCTATCATGCCTTTTTGTCCGCGCCCTAGCTCCAGACAAATCTTAGGTAGCTGTGTGGTCTTACCGGAGCCGGTTTCACCACACACAATAATGACTTGATGTTTTTGTAAAGCCTCGGCGATTTCAGCGCGGCGCCCGGAGACAGGCAATTCTTCAGGATAGGTAATCACTGGCGGCGGGTTACGAAACGGCAAACCTGGCGAGCTTGAAGGCGACGTTGACAATGGCGTATGTTCCAACCCCGCGGCTGTGCCTTTTGACTTGACTTCGCCTGTTGCTGAGTCAGTGCCGGCTTTTTGTGGCCCGGCAACGTGGCGTTTAGCAGAATCACGGCTGTCAGCAGAGTGATCCCTTGGCTGGTTACTTGACTGCTCTCGTAACTGTCCTCTTAAGTTGTCGCGCAACTGACGCAGGTCAGACATCCCATTGTGTGAAACGGGCGCGGTTTTTGGGATGATTTTTTTGGGGAAATTATTGGCAGGCATATCGGTCGTCATTATCCCAGATTTTGCCTCATCCCAGTAGACCAGCTCGACAGGAAGCCAATGAATAATTCATGTAACTATTTCATCCATCGGGATATGCCCGAAGCATAATTCAATAATGAGGAGACAGGTTGGAGGAGAATTTGACGAAAATAGGAAGAAAATATGACGAAGATAAGCACAGTGTTGCCGATTCATCTGCCTATCTCAGATTATAATTCGCCCATGGAAAATTCTGTTCAATTCGTACAATGGCTGCGCTCAGTCGCGCCTTACATCCATGCCTTTCGCGGCAAAACCTTTGTGGTGGCGTTTCCGGGCGAACTGGTCATTTCCGGCGCACTACCGGTACTGGCACAAGATCTGTCCTTACTCCACGCACTCGGCATCCGCATTGTGATCGTGCATGGTTCGCGCCCCCAGGTAGCGGAACAACTGGCACTGCGCAATGTTGAAGGTCATTTTCACAATGGCATACGCATTACCGATACGGCAGGACTGGAATGCTCCAAAGAAGCCGCTGGTGAATTACGTCTCGATATTGAAGCCGCATTCAGTCAGGGCTTACCGAATACCCCCATGGCACATTCTGCCATCCGCATTATCTCGGGCAACTTCGTTACCGCTAAGCCTATCGGCATCGTCGATGGCGTTGATTTCCAGTTAACCGGTGTGGCCCGTAAGGTAGCTTACGACACAATTCACACCATTTTAGAAGCCGGCAATTTAGTCTTGCTGTCACCTTTAGGTTTTTCACCAACAGGCGAAGCCTTTAACCTGACAATGGAAGACGTAGCGGTCTCGGCAGCAACAGCGTTGCGCGCTGATAAACTCATTTTCATCGCCGAAACGCCGATGATGACGGATCAGGATGGCGATGAGATTCGCGAACTGTCTTTCATGCAGGCCGAGCAAGAGTTAAAACTCACCTATTTACCGGCGGATTCTGCCTTCTATCTGGAGCATGCAGTAAAAGCCTCGCGCGGCGGTGTGCCGAGGATACATATCGTTCCCTATCAAATGGATGGTTCGGCATTGCTTGAGCTATTTACCCACGATGGCGTCGGCACTATGGTGTCGTCTGAAAATCTGGAAAGTCTGCGCGAAGCCACGATTGAAGACGTCGGCGGCATCATTAAGCTGATCGAACCACTGGAAGCCGATGGAACCTTAGTCAAACGTGGTCGCGAATTGCTCGAGCGGGAAATTAACTATTTCTCCGTGATCGAGCATGATGGCGTTATTTTTGGTTGCGCAGCGCTTTACCCTTTCCCTTTTGAAAAAATGGCTGAAATGGCATGTCTGACGGTTAA
>JBBQNW010000125.1:0-8507 GCA_038330335.1 Burkholderiales bacterium
GCCAGCGCTTCGCCGCGTTCCATGGTGCGGTTCGCAATGGTCAGGCTTTTCGGGTTTTGTGCGGCAAAATGGGTGGCGCAAAGCTCTATCATTTCACCGGCACCGATAAACAAGACATGCTGTTCTGAAATCTTGTCAAAGATACGCTGTGATAAACGTACGGCGGCGGCGGCCATAGAGACGCTATGGGCACCGATTTCGGTGGTGCTGCGCACTTCTTTGGCGACCGCGAAGGTGCGCTGAAATAACTGGTGTAAATAGGTCCCCAGACCGCCGGCGGCATCAGCCTGACGCACCGCATCTTTCATCTGCCCCAAGATCTGTGGCTCACCCAGGATCATAGAGTCAAGCCCGGACGCCACACGGAAGGCGTGGCGCACCGCATCGTCTTGCGGCAAGGTGTAGAGGTGATGTCTTAATTCGGAGTAAGGCAACTGGTGAAAATCTGCCAGAAAATGCGCGGTCGCATCGACCGGGTTATTCGCGCCGCTGACTGCATATAACTCGGTGCGGTTGCAGGTGGACAAAATAGCTGCTTCTGCCCCGAAATTGCCGTTGATCGGCGACAGGTCGCGACCAAACCACGCGCGCGCCGCTACCACCGCCTGGCCGATCTGGTCAGGAGAGAAGGCGACTTTTTCGCGTAAGGACAGCGGCGCAGTCGTGTGGTTGAGGCCAACGGCGAGTAATTGCATAGGTTTTTTATTTAATTCAGACCGACATTATAACGCGTCAGGCCTAACTATTTCCCGACTGAAAGCGAGACTTGCACTAGATCAAATGCTAAATGCCGGCAAACTCAGGTGAAAAGTGCTGCCTTCATTGGGGACGCTGGTAAATTCAATCTGGCCATGATGGCGTTCCATGACTGTTTTTACAAAAATCATGCCTAGTCCCACACCATCATTTTTTGCTTGTTCGCTGGTTTTAAAGCGCCGGAAACGCTGAAACAAATGACTCTGATCGGCACGTGCAATGCCATAGCCCTGGTCGCTGATGGTACAAATGACACGCGCCTCCACCATTCCGGGTTCATAGCGTAGCGAGCAACTAATGGTGGTATCTGGCGGGCTGTATTTAATCGCATTGGAGAGTAAATTAGTCAGCACGCGCGTCATCAGACTGCGCTCGATTCTGACTGGATATTCTCGTTCCGCAACCTCGCTGGTGATACGAATGTTCTTATCTTTTGACAATGCCCACATTTCATCGATAGCTTCAATTAGTACGTCCTGAAAATCCATGTCTTCCAGGCGGTAATCTTGTGCCTCGGCGCGCGCCAACTGGACAAAATTGTCTGCCAGATCGAGTGTGATACGTGCTGATTTTTCGATTTTGCTTAAAAATTCTTCGGCAGGCAAGGCGGTATGCGGGTCTTGTTGTAACTCAAGTAGGGCAAGTATCGATGCTTGCGGTGCCCGTATATCATGGGAAATGAAATTGAGTGTTTCGTCACGACTGCGCTCGGCCGAACGTATTGGTGAAATATCGATCAGGCTCACGATCCAACCAGTCAAGTCACGCGCGCCAGAATAACAAGGCGCACTTTTAATCCGCAGATCACGCCCTTTGGGATCGACAATTTCTACCCCCCTGGACATACTCGCCGTGTGTTCCAGGTCAAGTATGTTCCACCAGCTAAAAGAGCCATTGATGATGTCTTCAGATGCGACTGGCGTGCTCATTTTTGCAAATAAATACGGCAGCATGGCATCGATGATTTTCGGGTGGCCGATGCTGGCGAAGTACAGCATGGCAGGCGGATTCGACAGCAAGACGTTGCCATCGATACTGGTGACCAGCGTTGCATCCGGCAGACTGTGCAAGCTGTCACTGATAAATTGGCGTAAGTCCCTGACACGACGGGCGGCATTGCGCATGGCCTCAATGTGCGATTCTAGTGTGTCTTGAAGCGGGGCAGCGGGAGTGTTGTCAGCGCTATCGTTGTGTAGCTCCGGTAGCAGATGGGGTTCCTGCTCTAGTAGTACGAACTCTTCACCCAGATAGCGTATCGCCGCTTCCAGCCTGCGCCAGCTCCAGAGGGGGTAAGCGAGAATCAAGGCGATGATGGCGGCCGCTGGCGGCAGCCAGTAACCCAAACGCATCGCCGTATAACTGGCTGCCAGCAAAAAGATTATCAGTAGCGCCGTGACGATCAGGGCAATCCGTGGCGAAAAAATTAAATACGTCAGCACTGCCAACAGCACCGGGATCAGACAAAACAAAACGGTTTGCCAGGGTGCTACCGTAGCGATGGCGCGGCCATCGAGCAGACTAGCCAAAATATTGGCATTGATCTCGATTCCGGAAATTGCCCCTTCGTTCGCCGATACCGGTGTAGTAAACGAGTCCGCCATCCCGACGGCAGTGGGCCCGACCAGGACATATTTATTCCGAAAAAATTCTGCCGGAACTTCACCGCGCAGCACCGCAACGTAGGGCACTGAGGTGAAGTGGCCGCTGCTGCCATAGTAGGGAATGTGCATATGATAGTCGCGTTGCCAGACACCGGGCGTCGCCTGGTTGGTCAGAGCGCTAGCGGGTGCCCTGGCGCCCGGCAGCGCCGGGTTCAGGCTGGTTTCTGATTTACCGATAGTGCGTAGCGCCAGTGAAAAATGTGGCCACCATTCATCATTCATACCTTCACGCAAAAAGACGCTGCGGGCAACGCCATCTTTGTCCAATTCCAGATGGATGTGCCCGAGTTGCGCTGCGGCATTCGCGAATAGCGGCAGCGGACGTGCTGGCGCTAGCCCTTTTCCGGCGCTTTCCGAGACCAGAGGCAATACCACCCGCTGACTTTCCGCCAGTGCTGCGGCAAGCTCGGCATCACCGTTTTGCAAGCCATCTGACGGAAGATTTTCCGATTCTGAAAATAACACATCCAAGCCGATGGCGGCGGGTCTGGCGGCAGTGAGCTGCCTGATCAGTTCGGCATGGCGACGCCGGGGCCATGGCCATTTTCCTAGTTCTGCCAGGCTGTAATCATCAATCGCGACGATGATTATGTCGCTACGCGCCGGATAGGGGCTCGCTTGCATGAAGCGGTCATACAAAGTTTGGTCGAGCCGGCCGAGTCCGTTCAGCCACGCCATGCCGGCCGTCATCAGCACCAGCAGCAGGCTGATGGCAAGCCACTCACGCAGGGCGATCAGGCGCGATGTTGGCGCTAGCTTATTGGTCGCCATGGGCCAGATATGGAGAAAAAATGGGAAAGAATCAAATGAAAAAATCGAATAGTAAAAACCGTTAAAAACATTAAAAACCGGGTCGAATTTCGCCAGCGCTGGAATTGACTGGTTCACCATTACCACTTACCCAGCGAGTGAAAATCCTTACCTTCTGTGTTGCCGAAAACGCACCGACATAGCCATCGGCATCGCTTGCCCTGACCCGAATATAGTAAGTGCCGGCCTCCGGCCTTGGCAGACTGATTTCCGGCTGGCTTAATTCTCTGGACAGATAGCGTGTCTTAAAATTCGCATCGGTGGCGATCTCGATCAGGTATGCCTGGCCGGGTTCCGATGGCCAGTTAAATGACAGCAGATGGCCGCCGGTATCGCCCACCGGATTCATCGCTTGTGGCGGCTGCAGGTGTAGTGTCTGGATATCGCTAAACGGTCCCTGATCGGTTTTGCCGCCTGGCTTGTCCATTGTAATGCTGGCAAGGCGCCAGAAATACTTGCCATACGCCAGTTTGTCGGCCGCAAATTGCACCCCGGTGATATCGGACTGGTCGATCACGATGTTGTTAAATTCGGCGTCGCTGGCCACCTGCAAGCGATAGCGACTGGCGTTAGCGGCTTCTGTCCAGACAAAGTTAACCACTTCTGCGCGTAATTTTGTTTTCGGCTGGACACTAAACGGTGGCTCCGGACGTGCTTTGAGGGTCAACGCCTGTATGGTCGGTACCCCTTCGAGTCCATTGACATCAATTGCGGTGACTCGGGCAAAATATTGTCCATCAACCAAGCCGTCAAACTTAAAACGCTCACCGCTGATGCGGCTTTCCATCAGGATATTCTGCGCCCCGGCATCACTGGCGATCTGGGCCCGATAAGCGCGTGCTGCGCTCATGGCTACGACCGAAAACTGCAGCGTCGGCTTTTCCTGTAACTGAAAATTACCGGATAAGACCGGCGCGGCCAGCAAATCAATGGCTTTTCCTACGTTGTTGTCGCTGATAATATTCCCTTTGCCGGCTGGTAGTATCAGTGCTTCAGGTTGGTTTTTTTTGCCCACGGCAACACCGCCCGACAGCACCTCGTTGGCAATCCCGCTATCGTTGATCCCGACCCGGAAATGGGTGCCGCGCACACCGGCGATGGCTAACGGCGAGGTGACTTCAAAGCGGCCTTTATTCGATACCAGTACCGATACCTTGGATTCGACCCGACCCTGGCTAAGGTGAATTTGCGTACGCGGGCTCTTGGTGTATTTGCTCATTCTTAATTTACTGAGCGAGATCTGGCTATTGGATGGCAGCGAAATACGCGATTCGTCCGCTAAGGCCAGACTGAGAAAACCGTTCTTGCCGGTAGTGATCAGGCTGCCTTCGGTCAGTATGTCACCTAAGGCAATGGCGCTTTCTACGCCATCTTTTTTCTTGCTGCTGGCCTGACCTGCGATTGCCACCACTTTGGCTTCACTGGCTTGTTCCGGCAGCAATGCCAGGGGAATCAGTATCGCTGAACCCACCGGAATTGTCCGGTCATTGGCGATGTTATTGCGCTTACCTAAGGCTGCCCAGTTCGCACTGTTATCGGTGAACTGTTGTGCAATACTCGACAAGGTATCGCCTGCCATCGCAAAGTAGGTCATATCTGGCGGGGTACTGGTGATGCTACCGGGCTGGCCTTTCCCTGTTACGGGAAGCGCTGCTGCCAGGACAGACGCAGGCGCCGATAGACCCATTACCATGCCTAGGAGCAACGCAACCATCGGCGAGAACACTTGTCGAGACCGCCGGTGGGACGGCAGCTGAGGAAAAAGCTGAGGAAAAAGGGGAGATAAAACCGGGTGCATACAAACTTCCTTGGGTGTACCAGCCGGGCCGCAGCGCTGTGCCAGCCCGAACCGGATTACTCCACTGAGACCTGCTCTAAACGATAACCGTAGCTGTAGACCGGCGCCAGACGATAGCCATTTTCCGGGCGTAAGGAGAGTTTGCTGCGCACCCGTGAAATGTGGGTGTCCATTGTGCGCGAAGGAATGTCAATGTCGCGCGACCAGACTGCTTCCAGAATGTAGGCGCGCGACAGGGGGCGGCCCAGATTGTTAAATAAGAGCAAGGCAAGATCAAATTCTTTTTGCGTCATTTCAACCGGCACATCGTTGACACTGACGCGACCGGCCCGGGGTTCAAATTTATAGACCCCGAATTGTAAAATTTCGGAGGCGGTCTGTGCCGGGTACGCGCGCCGTAGCAAGGCCTGAACGCGTGCCACTAATTCGCCGCGACGTATCGGCTTGATCATATAGTCATCGGCGCCGGCGGCCAAACCGGCCACAATATCGTCTTCACCGGAACGACTAGTCATGAACAGCACGGGAAGGGTGGGCGAGAGTTTTTCCCTAACCCAGTGCAACACTTCGGTGCCGCTCAGGTCCGGTACTTGCCAATCGAGAATTAACAGATCGTAACTCTCACGACGTAACTGGTGCAGCATTTCTTTTCCGCTTAAGAACGGATGACAGGTATGTCCCGCTGCATTCAGAATAGTGCAAGCCAGTTCCAATAAATTATTGTCATCATCAAGTACGGCGATTCTCATAAACACACTCAGATGGAAGGTTGGCGGTAGAATAAAAAAATTGTCGCCATTGTACTTGCGCTGCCATGATTTTTGTAAAACTCACAAGAGCGAACAAAAAATCATGGCGGTGGGGAAGACAGGGCGAGCGCTGAGCACAGCGTAACGTGGAGTTTGCGGGCAGAGCTCGTAAGACAACAATGCCCGCCTGGCGTCAGTTACGTAGTTCGACGTCGGGCAAGATTACGTTGACATCAAGAACTTCCAGATTGCCTTGTTTGTCCAGTGACACCTTGATGTCTTCAGGATTGACTTTGGTATATTTGGCAATGACTGCAATCAACTCTTCACGTAATGCAGGCAAAAAATCGTAACCATCGCGGCCATTCCGCTCGCGGGCAATGATAATTTGCAGGCGTTCTTTCGCTGCATTTGCGCTTTTCGGTTTGCTAGTGAACAAAAAAGAAAGCAAAGCCATCTTACTTACCTCCGAAAATTCGTTTTAATATGCCAGGTTTCTCATAGTTGACGAAACGCAAAGGGATGTCTTCTCCGAGGAAACGCGAAATGACATCCTCATAGGCGTCGGACACATCCGTCCCCTTCATGTGAATGGCCGGATTTCCATGATTCGATGCATGTAACACGGCTTCTGATTCCGGAATCACACCGATCAAAGGGATGCGCAGAATTTCCTGAACGTCGGTGTAAGACAACATCTCACCGGCTTCCACCCGCTTCGGCGAGTAGCGGGTAATCAATAAGTGTTCTTTGACCGGTTCGCCACCGGCTTGTGCACGTTTCGATTTGGCCTGGATGATGCCCAGAATCCGGTCAGAATCGCGCACTGAAGATACTTCCGGATTGGTCACGACGATGGCTTCATCGGCAAAGGTCAGCGCCATCACGGCACCGCGCTCAATCCCCGCAGGAGAATCGCAGACGATGTATTCAAAACCCATTTTAATCAGGTCGTTCAGGACGCGCTCGACGCCTTCTTCGGTCAGAGCATCTTTGTCGCGGGTTTGTGAGGCCGGCAAGATAAACAGATTGTCGCAATGTTTGTCTTTGATCAGTGCCTGATTCAAGCTAGCTTCGCCACTGATGACATTCACCAGATCATAGACCACACGTCGCTCGCAACCCATAATCAGATCAAGATTACGCAAGCCGACGTCAAAATCCAATACGGCAGTCTTGTGACCGCGCATGGCCAGGCCGGAAGAAAAACTGGCGCTAGAGGTAGTTTTTCCTACTCCGCCTTTACCGGATGTTACAACGATGATTCTTGCCACAAAGAACTCCTTTAACTATGCCGAAATGTCAATAAATAGGGTGTAACTGTGCTTAAGCTGCCGATTTCATTGATGATACTTCAATACTGTCGCCATTTAATTTGATTTGTACCGGATGTTGCGCCGGAAGCGCAGGGAAACCGTTTTCAAAGGTGCGATAGATGCCCGCAATCGAAACCAGTTCAGCTTCCATGGTCAGTGCGTAAATACGCGCCTTCGTGTTGCCGGCCGCACCGGCCAGCGCACGACCGCGTAGCGGCGCATAAATATGAATGCTGCCATCGGCGATGACTTCCGCGCCGTTATTTACGGCCGCGGTAATAATCAGGTCGCAGCCGCGTGCATAAATACGCTGGCCGGCCCGGACCGGGGTGTCAATCACCATGGCCGGGATATTTTGCCCGGCACTAGGTGCTGCAGGCGTTTTGGCCGGCGCTTCTGGCGCGGCCACTTCAGTTTGTGCCGGTGCGGTATCAGCGCGTGTTTTGCTGACGATATCTATACTGAGCCCATGCGCGCGTATCGCCGGATAGTCTTCTTCCCGGGCATTGCGCACCGCAACCGCATTGAGTCCGTATGACTTCAACAGGGCAATCAGCGCTGGCCAGTCTAACGCTTGGTGCGTTGCCTGCGTTTCTCTGGTCAGGGATTCAATATCAATAATGGCAAATTCATCATCAAAAAAATCCGGCGTTCCTGCTGTCATTTCTTTTAATGCCGCCTCAAGCGCCGGAATGGCAGCCTCATGCAGAAGAACAGCCACCGCCACGACGGTGGCAATCTTGATTTCTATCGGTTTGCGCGTCGGGCTGTTTTGCATAGAGTGTAGGAATGGGTGAACGCAGCGACAGGCGTAATATTTTCATATCAACATCGTCAGAGCAATGGGATGAAGCACCGCTCAGGACGTGATTAAGCTGATTATTTATGTCAAGAAGCACGTAAAAGCAGTCATCCTACCAATTGATGACTCAGATTGCAAAAAAATGCAGCATATATTAATTGCAATACCAGAGTCAGCTAAGACTGGACGTGCGGAATTGGCGCCTTCCTTGACGATTTAGCTGAAGTTTTGGCAAGTATACAGATAGGCTGGCCTGCTGAAAAAACAGGCAGGCAGCTAACGTGCCAGAATGGCGTCGCTTTTAAAATTTGGTGAGAAAACAAAGAAGTAGTGAATTTTTAACTGTCATTTATTTACTTTTATGAAAATTGTTAAATGAGATATCAAATTTTCCGATAGCGATACCGGGCACGATAGGGAGCAGTCTGTAGTCTGATGTGCCAGGGAGCCAGGGAGTCAGAAAAATAAAGAAGCAAGGAAGAGTCAATTCGCGCCAGCGGCTGATTGGTCTTCAGACAACATGCGTAGGTGGGCAATGCCGGGAAAATTGATGTGAAGAATTTTCCGGATGGTAAGGACACACAAAACTGCGCCAGTTGTCAGCTGTACCAAGAT
>JBBQNW010000126.1:0-8398 GCA_038330335.1 Burkholderiales bacterium
TGGCCTACAACAACGGCATCGTGATCGTGGCTGACGAAATGCGTCTCGGCAAGTCCAGCGATGGCTCGGCGGGGATCGCATGGCTCAAAGGGCTGCAAATCGTCAATGGTGGCCAGACGACCGCTTCGCTCTACTTCACAAAGAAGAAGTATCCAGAAACCGATCTTAGTCACGTCAGGGTTCCAGCCAAGATCATCGTGATGAAGACACCGGATGCCACTAAGGAAGAGGCGCTCGTCTCTGACATATCTCGGTTCGCTAACAGTCAGAATGCGGTCAAGCAATCGGACCTCTCTGCGAACAAGCCTTTCCACGTCGAGATCGAAAAGCTCTCTCGTTCCGTCTACTGCCCTGACGGCGTCGGACAATGGTTTTACGAGCGTGCAGCGGGCAGCTATAACACCCTTCTGACCCGCGAAGGGACGACGCCCGCAAAACTAAAGGCGTTAAAGGATGCAATACCAACAACACGACGCATCACCAAAACCGACTTAGCAAAATACATCACCACGTGGGATCGTAAGCCAGATATCGTCAGCCTCGGCTCCCAAAAAAACTTCGACCGCTTCATGGCTGCGCTCACTCCATCCGATGGACAGGAGGTGCCGTTGCCGACCGTTCTAGAGTTCAAGGCAATGGTCGCTAAGGCCAAAATTTACAGAGACACTCAAAAACTTCTGCGGCCCATGTTCCAAGCCTTTCAGGCCAACGTCACGGCCTACACCGTATCGTTATTATCAGAGAAACTTGGAAGCCGCATCGATCTCGATCGCATTTGGGCTAAGCAGGCCGTTTCACCTGAGCTACTCTCGCAAATCGCTGTCTGGGCTAGGGAAGTCAACGCGGTGCTCCATGCGTCCGCTGTTGGTCGCATGGTTTCTGAGTGGGCCAAGCGGCCAGAGTGCAAAGAGGCTGTGATGGGCGCGAGCTATTCGGTAGAGGCATCTGACATTCCCGAGGTCAAGGCGATATAAAATGGTATTGGTGGTGGCAATCGACGTCAACGGTAAGAATTTTTAGCCCAAAATGGTGGTGGCAATCGACGTCAACGGTAAGAATTTTTAGCCCAAAATGCCGGTCAGGCGTATGCTATTTACCTCACGATACCGATTTTCCCTGCGCCGCCACTATTTACCGGAGACGCCTACAAGAACTGTAAATATGCTAACCATGCGATCCCGGCGAGTCTTAATCGTTTGGGATTGCACCACCGGCGATCAAGTGACCATCAGAACCGCTGGGGAGAAAAATCATCAGTCGAATAAATGGAAAAACTCAGTTTGGCAAAATCGATGAACTAATTTCACACTGACTAACGAACCTTAGATTGGTAATTTCTAAAGGTCAAATTGCAGGTATATTCATTAATAGCTCATAGACGATCTGCGCTGTTTTATTTGCAAGAAATGAGGGAACTGCATTTCCAACTTGCACATATTGTTGAGTTTTATTCCCTTCGAAAAAGTAATTGTCTGGGAAGGTCTGCAGCCTTGCAGCTTCCCTGACGGTCAGACTACGACACTGCGCTGGATCATAATGAATGAAATAGTGTCCATCTTTTGAAATATGACTGGTGACAGTTGTAGAGTAACGTCCTTTCGCCTGCACACGGAAACGGTCAGCGAACTTCCCCGAATTCCAGTTCGCATGTTTTGGTGCCAACGCCAATGGAAAATCTTTTGCTTTTGGAGATGGATTTTCACTGGACTTCGCCTGCATTGCAAAATGTGAGCAAAACAAATAGCGAGATAAGTCAGAACGCATATGTCCGCGGGACTCATGATTCAAAATACCCTTAAGTTTATGATCAACAAGCCACATACCAAGATCGCCGCCTAACTGACTAGATTCCTTTACCGGAATATATGGGCTTCCACGACCTAGATTTTGATGAAAGCCACTCCAATTTTGGATATGTTCCGCTAGTGTTTCAGATTGCGCTGTCTGTAATATTTGAACCAAACTTTGCTTGATTGATTCCACTACGCTATACCAATTAGCTTCACTATCTTTAACTTTAGATACGCCACTTCTTAATTTGGGTAAATGACCGATAACATCTTCAACGTTGACCTTGGGTGATTCAGACAAAACCCCAGGTTTGCCCTCAATATCGGTTCTTACCCCAAGAAGAATAACGCGATGTCGCGCCTGAGGTATGCCGTACTGCTCAGCGCGAATAATGAAATCACGAAAATCTTTGTATTCAGGATTTTCCGGATCTTCAGCAGGGACTACCAAGGAATAAATCTTATAGTTCGCATTACTTCCGAGATCCAATGCTTTTCCAGGGTTTTTTAAATCAGCAAGAATCTGCGGGAAAATATGATGTCCTTCAATTTTGGAAGAGAGAATCCCTTTTACATTTTCCATGACGAATACATGTGGCTGTACCAGATGAAGAATTCGTAAATATTCTTTGTAAAGAAAATGCCGTGGATCTTTCTCTGCGACATATTGGCTGTTACCTTTATTTCTCGATCGCCCAACTAACGAATACGCTTGGCATGGGGGGCCTCCAATAACAAGTTTCAACCCCGCATAATCTTTCAAATCTGAATCTATTCTCTGGTGAATTGAATCATTATCAACCCCTAAAGCGGTGGGTCTGTCTAACGTTTCCGCAATTGCTGCTGCACTTTGCTCAGGGAATTGATCGAACAGTTCTTTTTTACTGATGCCGTTACCGCTTACATATTCATAATATTCTTTTGGAACTTCAGTCTCTTGAAACTTCCGGAAGAATGATCGTAACTGCAAGGTCTGGTGTGCACTTGCCTCTTTCTCAACGGATGCCACAATCTCAAATGGGAAAGAGCCATCTACTGTTTTAAACGAAGCGAATCCCTCACCTAACCCTCCGGGGCCAGCAAAAAGATCGATAATTTTAATTTTTGTCATAAATACTTCGGACTTCTGATTTGAGCGCGTATGGTACCAGGGAATGCAATTTCCATGCGTGATTGCTTTTAATACCTGACAATAAATATATTGAAATATTACGATAATGACGGACGTACACAATACGGTAACCCGCAGCAAGAACATGAGAGCGATCCGAAGCAAGAATACAAGGCCGGAAATCGTGATCCGTCACGCTTTACATGCGCGTGGATTCCGGTTTCGCTTGCATCGCAAGGATTTACCGGGCAATCCGGACATAGTGCTGACTAGGTACAAAGTGCTGATTTTTGTGCACGGGTGTTTCTGGCATGGCCACCGCTGCCATCTTTCGAAGCCGCCAAAGACCAGAGCTGAATTCTGGCTTGCCAAAATCTCAGACAACATCAGCCGCGATATACGAAATCAACAACAACTGATGGAATCAGACTGGCGTTTTGCGGTCATCTGGGAATGTGCACTCAAAGGAAAGACGAAACCCGATTTCATGCATCTAATGTCTGAACTGGAACAATGGATCAGGGACAGTACTTCAAAGAGCATAGAACTCTCTGGAAAACCCGGAAACGCCGATTCTTATCCAGGTTAGGGATACATCATTCGTGAAGAGAACGACAACTTAGCAACGTTGATTCGTCAAATTTTCTATCAGCTGATGCGATGCCACCAATGCATCAGCAACACAAAATTCCAGCCCGCAATCGAGCTCGGCATCACCTTTACAGACTGACCATATAACCCCTCCGCGCCATTGGTCCGGATTGGATTCTATGTAAATTTCATAACCATCGATAACTTCTTCATAGATTTCTGCGCACATGGGTCCGCTCCTTTGCTGGTTGGTGTGATGGCAGGCATCAACGCTCGGTGCCCTTAGCTGACATTTTGCGTTTTGCGTGGATGACTGTCTACGGACTATGAGTCACATGGACACCTTTTCCACCCAAACTATTTTTCAACCAAGCCCACAAAAACACCGTCCATATCCATACGCCTTGCCAGATTGCCATACCAGTGCGGGCTTCTTATTGAATTCAGATGACGCAGTGGCGATCGCTGGACAGGCGCAGCAATTTTATAAAATTCTGGCACGCATTTGCTTCACTAAGGTTGCGATCTTCTGTTGTATGCGCTTAGCCATGATCTTTTCGGCAGGTGCCAGGTTTGCTTTGATTTCTTGCGTCGACCTAGAAACCACCATTTGGAGATTTTAGGGCGTCATAGAACAACAGAAGCCGGGCAGTGTTAGTTTCTATCCCGATAGCAGATGATTGTTTCGCGCCCGTCTTGCTGCTTGCCGTGTTTATCATCCGGCGTTGATATTTTTTGCAAAGAGAGAGAATTAACTTTGCCCGAGACGGGGCGCTAAGTAATAGTCTGGCCATTGATCTGATCAGCGTTCTGGTAGATAATCGCTGCCCATGAACGATACCTCTACCTTCCCCCCATTTCCTGATCGACTTTCTGTTGATCCCCGCAGCCCTTTTTACAGCGACGCCGTGTTTCAACACGATGTTGGCATCAATCTCAACGGCAAAGAACGTTTGGCGGTTGAAGAATACTGCATTAGCGAAGGCTGGATTACCGTACCGGCTGGCAAAGCGGTTGATCGCAGGGGCAATCCTTTGATGATTAAAGTCAAAGGTGTGGTTGAACCGTTTTATCGTTAATTTCCGCTCTATTTGTGTGACTAGCGCCTGGCTTGCCGCCAGTCGCGCTGGTCCAGTCCGCATCAGATTCATGCACTGCGCTTGACATCACGTCAACAACGCCCACGGAGTATTGAAGGTTTCTCCAGCCAATTCCTGGATTTCATACATTGCGCAATCATTCAATAATGTCAATGAAGGGTTTTGCGCTGTATGAATGCTTCGTAAGTATTTTCAGATTGTTTTAACAAAAAAATACCGCACGGGCTAATCAGACCTTAGCGGGCGGTGGCGCATGGCATTTTCAGGCTATTTCACGGCTTTTTGACGTTGCCCATGGTCTTGCCCTAGCTGCTTTGTAGTAATCTATAGACGACGATAGTATTGACAGCGGGCAACAACCATCGCGGCGCTGAAAAGCTGGCGGTGTGCCGGGGGCCGGTGACCAGGGTGAAATTAGACAATAGCAACATTGAGCAGGAATCTGGCGATGGTAAAACTGTTAATAAGACCTAGCCGGACATGGGCGGCATGGCGTACTGCACCGGGAATGCTGTCGCCGATAACATTGATATCATTGATGTCACTGATACTGATACTGCTGGCAGGCTGCAATGATGGCGGCGCCGCGGCCGGGGCTCGGCCAAAAGCCTTGCAACAAACGACCATTACTGCGCTGGTCTGGGCCCCTGACTGGCCCAGGGAAATGCACGACATTGCCGCTGCCTTTCACCGCGCCCATCCCGAGATTCTGGTTGATGTGCAGTTCATGATTGGTAATTCGGTCGAAGAGAACCTGAAACCCAAGATTGCGGCCAACCATTTGCCCGACCTGATTTCGGTCAATCCTAACGCTTATGCCGCCAATCTGGCAAGCCAGGGCATTTTAGTTGATGTCGGCCGCAGCGCCGCCTGGGACAATATGCTGGATCTGCTAAAGCCAGACTGGAGTAGCCCTGGCAATGTGCATTTTGGTGTGGCCGGCGGGGTCGCCGCGACGCTGATTTACTATAATAAGGAGATGTTCCGGCAAGCCGGCATCACGCATTTGCCTGATAATTTTGAAGAATTTTTAGCCCTCTGCGAAAAACTCAAAAAAGCCGGCTTTACCCCACTGGTGCTGGACGGCGGGTTTCCTAACATGCTGGGCAATGGCCCTTTCAGCCATGGCTTTGCCAATAACATCGCCGCTATGCGGCCCGACTGGCGCCAGGCGCTGCTTAGCGGCAAGCTCAAGCTTGATACGCCGGAAACTGCCGATATTTTTTCCAAAATAAAACTGTTAGCCACGCGCGGCTATGTGCAGCGCGGTTTCATGAACACCAGCTACGATGAAGGTATCAATCTATTTACCGAGGGCCGTGCGGCGATGGCGTTTGAGGGCACCTGGGCAGCGGGCCGTTTGATGAATAGCAAGACGGTGACGGCCGGCGTATTCATCCCGCCCTGGAATGCGGCAGGCAAAACCGTGGTACCGGTGATCGGCAGCGAGACCGGGTTCGCCGTCTGCAATACCAAGAACCAGGCAGCAGCCATGCTGTTTCTGGATTTTTTGATGGGTGAAGGTTTTTCGATTCAACAAAATGCCCGGCAAAATATTCCACCAATGAAACGGGTGCCGGGAAAAGTCGTCAATAATGCGCAAATTACCGCCTATATCGGCCAAATTAGTGCTTACCCGCGCGTGGTGCCGCCTTACTATGCGTTCTTGCCGGCGTCGAGCATAGAATTGCTGCATGTTTTGCTGCAAGATGTCTTGTCCGGCAACATTACGCCCCGTCAGGCCGCCCGCAGACTAGATCTGTCGGTGCGTGAAGAGGCGGTCAATACCGGCCATTAAGTGGGGTAACAGTGTCCTTGATGAAGCTGACCGACAAGGTTTTGCCATGTGGCGTGTCGCCCCGCCCGTGCAGACCTTCTGTGTAGCCCGCTGTATAGACCCAACCAGGATGCGTTTGTATGAAAAAATTGTTTGCACAGTATCTTCCCAATTTATTGCGGAAAATCGCCATCCGCCAGCGGCTGTTCGCCTCTTTTATCCTGCTCTCACTGTTGCCGCTGCTGGCGACTGGCTATATTTCGTATGTTGAATCCAGCAAGGCGATCCAGCAGAAGACCCGTTTATTTTCGACCGAAATCGTTAAGCAGGTCGCTAAAAATATCCAGCTACGCATGGCAGAAATCGAAGCCGGCAGCGAAACGCTGGTGCTGTCAGACCCGGTGCAATCAGCACTGGCGCGCTATGCGCGCGACAACCCGGTGGAACAGGGTCGCGCCCGCGCCGAACTGACTAAGATTCTGCTCAGTAGCTATGGTTCGTTTGCTGATTTTGGCCAGAAATATTTTCTCGACCGGAATCAGCATATTCTTGACCCTCAGGTCTTTGCCCAACTAAGCCATGGCGTAGTGGAATTTAGCAGCGCCGCCCAATCCAGCAAGAGCTCGCCCTACTGGGGCACACTGGAACTATGGGACGGGCAAAAAAGTATTGCGATGGTGCGCCAGATTTATTTTAAAAGCGATAATACCTTGGCCGGCAGACTGTTTTTAGGCATACGCTCGACCCGCTTTTCCAGCATTTTCGACAACGTTAATCTGGGCGCAGGGAGCGAAATTTTTGTCGTCGATACCAGGGATGGCAGCGCGCTCATACAGAACCGCGACCACCTGGGCGTTGCCGTGTCTTCCAAGCTACTGGAAAAAATCGCCGCTAGCGTCCGCAACGGTCAGCAGACCGGTTTTCTGGCCTACCGCGACACTACCGCTGGCCGCGCACCGGCGGATTTTTTCGCGGCCTTCACACAGGTGCCACGCACCAGCTGGTACGTGGTCAGCACCCTGCCCAACGACTTGTTATTAGGGGAAGCACAGGCCGTACGTAACGAGATCGTACTAATCGGTCTGGTCTGCTTTGTCTGCGCGCTATTACTGGCCTATGCCATTGCGCGCAGTATTTCCACGCCGCTGGAAAAGCTGGCGGGCGTCATGCGCGAGACAAAAACCGGTAACTACGCGCTGCGCATGGACTATGACGGTAAGGACGAGCTGGCGCTACTGGCGCAAAAATTTAACGAGATGGCCGCCAATATCGGCCACGCCCATGAAGAGCTGGAAAGCCGCGTGGCGGAGCGCACCCTCGATCTGGAGCAAGCCAATCTGAAACTGTCGGCATTAAGCATGACTGACAGCCTGACCGGTATCGCCAACCGGCGCCGATTCGACGATGTGCTGGCAGCCGAACTGGCGGCCACGCTGCATCGTGCTTCCCATCCACTGACCTTGCTGATGATAGACGTAGATTTTTTTAAAAGCTACAACGACTTCTACGGTCATCAGGAAGGCGACATCTGCCTGCGCAAAGTGGCGGCAGTACTACAAAGCCACGCCCGTCGCGCCAGCGACCTGATAGCACGCTACGGCGGCGAAGAATTCGTCATGCTGGCAGCTGATACCGGTATTGATACGGCACTGGAACTGGCAGAATCGGTATGCCGGGCTCTGGAAGCATTGCGTCTGCCACACGAGAAATCACCGATCGGCTGCGTCAGCATCAGCGTAGGGGTTGCCGTGTTGTTACCCGACGAACAGCAAAGCGCAGAAATGTTCATCCGCATGGCGGACAAAGCCATGTACCGCGCCAAAGAACAAGGTCGTAATCAGGTGGTATTAAATGGCAGAAAGTGAGCAGATCATATTGCATAAACCATGGGTAGTTTTCAATTCTGATTCGAGGTCATCATGACAGCACACACAAAAACCGCCATTCTGTTCGTCTGCATGGGCAATATCTGCCGCTCACCGACGGCGGAAGGAGTGTTTCGGGCGCGCGCACTGGCGGCAGGTTTGGC
>JBBQNW010000127.1:0-8350 GCA_038330335.1 Burkholderiales bacterium
TTTTACGGTTACGGCAACGCCAACGGGGGCGCAAATTACCGATGCTTGTTATGCCTATGTACTTACTTATTTAGGTGAGCAGTCGAACACGGTTTCGGGTGGCGGGGTCAATTCCAAAACCGATTGCTGGTGAGTACAAAGAAAAATAATTTATTCTCCGATCATCAAAACATTCCTCAACCATTTTAATGGTTGAATAAATTCATGGGTACAACTATAGCTTGCTCATCTCACGTCATCGGCGGATGCAAAACACGCAAGCGAGGCATGTTTTCCACACGCCGCAGTGTCAGGTGCTGGCCATGAATTCCAGATACCAAGCCAGCGTCCGGCGTGCCACTTCGCCGACGGCCAGCTGGTGCTTTTCGTAGCGTATGCATGGTGTGACCTTGGCGTCTTTACCGGTATAAAAATCTCTGTTGCCGCTAGCAGTTCGTTAGCTGCCACCGTGCGCGCTCGTCTACCTTGATGCCGTCTGCGCTGAGCAAAGCAATCACTCTGGCGCGGGTAATGCCGGACAAGAAACGGCCATTCGCAATTGGTGTCACCACGGCGCCGTCTATGGTGACCAGAAAAATATTGGCGCTGGCGAACTCGGCCACGTTACCGTCACGGTCACAAATCACCGCGTTTTCAAAACCACGTTTCTGAGCTTCGCGCAGGGCTTTGGCGAAGTTGTGGTAAAGGCAAGACGCTTTGGTATCGGTTGGCACCATCGACCGATCGGGCCAGCGCAGTAGCGACAGGCAGACCGTAAAACCTGAAAACGGCGGCAAACGGGCATCAAACAAAGTCATGGCACAACCACGGTCATTCTGACAGCCTGGGATCTCAAGCTTCACCCTGGTCTGACAAAATTAGAATTGCTCTGCGGGCACAGAAAAACGATTTGCTAGAAAGCTTGGGCAGAAGCCTGCCTGCTCACGACGAGATGACTTAACATCAGTGCGGCAACAAGCTTTTTTGAAATGCTGGAATCGACATCGCCGGCATTACGTAATGCTTAAAGAATTTGATAGGAAATTCTGACTACTGAAATCAACTTTCTTGCGGTGCTAAAAGTAGCCAGGCTGAGCAATTCCGGATCGACAGGACAGAAGAACCGAAGGCAAACCTTTGGTGCAAAATTGGCGAACCTCAAACCATCATGCCAACTGAAAAGTGTATGCCTTAATATACTTTATTTTTTTTGGGTAACTTTCAACATACAGGCATCGTGTAATATCTTTATTTACCCTATATTTATCTTTGTAGTACTTAAGCACGGGGCAAACCAGAGCATGTATATGTTGTGAGAGTGTTTTGTTGTTGCCAGTCAATGTATCGCTGTGATTGAACAACAGACCAGCGACGATATGCTAAATCCACACCAACAAATACTGACTAACAAATACCAACGAAAGAACGTGATCAATGACTATCTTGCAAAGAAACAATGTTCGCGTCTCTGGAAATGGCACACAGACGATTGTTTTCGCGCATGGCTTTGGTTGCGATCAGGCGATGTGGCGCATGGTCAGTCCGGCTTTTGAACCAGACTATCAGGTAGTGTTGTTCGATTATGTCGGGGCCGGACACTCCGATCTGGACGCCTATGACCCCCAACGGTATTCAACTCTTAACGGGTATGCAAAAGATGTGGTCGACGTGTGCGAAGCGCTTGATCTGCACGATGTCATTTTGGTCGGCCATTCGGTCAGTAGCATGATTTGTCTGCTGGCGGCCAATACCATTCCCGAGCGCATAGCGCGCATTATCATGATCTGCCCGTCACCGCGTTATCTGAACGACCCGCCCGATTATATCGGCGGCTTTGAGCCTGCCGATATCGAAGGATTGCTCGATATGATTTCGCGTAACCAGCCTGGTTGGGCTAATTATCTGGCAGGGGTAGTGGCAAAAAATCCCGACCAGCCTGCCTTGGCGGAAGAACTGGAAGCGAGCTTTTGCGCGATGGATCCACCAATTGCCAGGCGTTTTGCTGCGGCGACTTTTTTAGCCGATAACCGTGCCGATCTGAAAAACTTTAGCAAGCCATCGCTGATTTTGCAATGTATGCAAGACTCGGTAGCACCGTTAGAGGTGGGCGACTATCTGCATCAGCATTTGGCTGGCAGCCAGTTGCAACAAATGAAAGCTACCGGGCATTGCCCACATATGAGCCACCCGCAAGAAACCATACAGCTGATGCGCGAATATTTACAGCCTTCTGGCGTTTAAGTCTGCGCATTTATCATGAGCATATCTGGCGATTTTTCCACATTTAATTTTCAGGAAGCCCCCTGCGGTATTTTTGTATTCGACAGCGAATTGCGTCTGATTACCGCCAATACCACATTGGCACAGATGCTGGGCACCACCACGACAGCGCTGACAGGTCAGACGCTCGATCATTTATTAACGTCGGCGAATCGCCTGATGTTTCATATGCAGGTCATGACCATGTTACATATGCATGGGTCGGTCGAAGAAATTTTCATCAACCTGGCCGGCAGCAAGGGTAACGACGTACCCGTGCTGTTCAATGCCATACGGCGCGAATCCGCTAGCGGCACGATCATGGAATGTATGGTGTTCCGGGTAAAAGAACGCCAACGTCTGGAAGAGGAACTTTTCAGAGTAAAAAAAGCGGCTGAACAAGTCCCGGGTATGGTGTATCAGTACCTGCTAAAAGCCGATGGGTCTTCTTGCATGCCGTACGCCAGTGAAGGTATACGGGAAATTTACGAGCTTAGTCCACTACAAGTGAAAACGAGCGCTGATCTGGCGTTTAAGCGGGTACATCCGGATGATCTTAGCAGCATTGCCATAGGTATTAATGCATCGGCCAAAAACCTGACGGTATGGCATCAGCAATACCGGGTCAATTTACCACGCCGTGGCATGCGCTGGTTAGAAGGTGACGCCACACCTGAAGCGCGTGCCGACGGCAGTATATTGTGGCATGGCTATATCACCGACATCACCGAGCGCAAAGCATTAGAGGCGGCGCTGGCCAATGAATATGAACGTACCCTGGTGACCTTAAGTTCGATTGGTGACGCCGTAATTACGACCGATGACAAAGGCAACATCGAATATATTAATCCGATTGCCGAACAACTGACCGGCTGGAATCTGGCCGATGCCATAGGAAAGCCCGTGCTTGAGGTATTTAATATTGTTAACCAGCATACCCGCCTGGTGGCAACAAACCCGATTGCCCATTGTCTTGAAGCGCGCGCCATCGTCGCACTGGCCGGCGACACCGTATTAATCAGTAAAAATGGCAATGAATATGCGGTCGAAGATTCTGCCGCGCCTATTTTTACTGCCGATGGCATTGTCACGGGGGTAGTCATGGTGTTTCGTGACGTCACAGGCCAGCGTATTCTGAGGCAAGAAGTGGAACATCGTGCGACTCACGATCACCTGACAGGCTTAGCTAACCGCGCCGAATTTGACCGCGTCCTGGCGCAGATGTTTTCTACCGCACACGACAGCGCCGCCGTCCATAGCATCTGTTGTATTGATTTAGATCAGTTCAAGATCGTCAACGATAGTGCCGGCCATGCGGCGGGGGATTTGCTGTTGCAACAGGTGGCCACGCTGATGCTTGAATGTGTGCGTAGCAAAGATATGCTGGCGCGTCTGGGTGGCGACGAATTCGGCCTGTTGCTGGAAAATTGTGACTTGTCCGCAGCCCAGCGCATTGCACAGACGATTTGTGAGCGCCTGGCAAATTTACGTTTTCAGCACGCCGGAAAAATCTTCAGAATGGGTGCCAGCATCGGTGTGGCCCCCCTCGACAGCCGCTGGAACAGCGCGCAAGCGGCCCAGCAAGCGGCGGACGGCGGCTGTTTTGCTGCGAAAGAAGCTGGTCGTGGCCGGGTTCATGTATATCAGGATATAGACAAAATAGTATTAGCCCAGCATGACCAGATGCAATGGGCAAGCCGGCTGCAGCAGGCCATTGATGATGATTGCTTTGAACTTTTTGCCCAACCCATCATGCCATTGAGCACAGTTGCCGGTGACGGCCTGCATTTTGAAGTGTTACTGCGCCTGCGCGACGCGGATGGAACACTCATCAGTCCGGGCGCGTTTATCCCCGCCGCAGAACGCTACGGGCTTGCCAGCAAAATAGACCGCTGGGTCTTGAACGCGGTTGATGCCTGGATGGCAAAGCATAGCGCTGCGCTAGCCAGAATTGATACGATCGCTATCAATCTCTCGGGACGCTCGGTCGGAGACAGCAGCTTTCATCAGTTTGTCAGCGACTTGCTAGATCAGGGGCGACTAGTAGCAAGCAAAATTTGTTTTGAAATTACAGAAACCTCAGCAATTGACCATCTGGATGATGCTCTGGATTTTTTACACATGCTGCATCAGCGCGGTGCCCGCATCTCGCTGGACGATTTCGGTAGCGGCATGTCTTCCATGGCGTATTTAAAACATCTGCCGGTCGACTATCTGAAAATTGACGGACAATTTGTCAAAGATATGGCCAATGATGCGGTCGACCGCGCCATGGTGCGCAGCATTAACGAAATTGCCCATTTGACCGGCAAAATAACCATTGCTGAGTTTGTTGAAGATGGCAATATTTTGGCGTCGCTGCGTGAGCTGGGCGTCGATTTCGCGCAAGGCTACCATATAGGACGACCCGCACCGATTGATCAGATAGTCAGTTGGCAGCCTCAATGTGATCAAACTCTAAAAAAATAGCATGAGCCTGACAGACCGTGCTGCAGGCAAGCCGGCGCGCGCAGTCACTTTTGTGAACTTAAGCCACGGCAACTACGACCACAAAAAAGGCACGCCAAAGCGTGCCTGATGGCTTGATCGATTAAATCGAAAACCCTAAACCCTAAACCGAAAACGCCCAATCTAGAACGAGGATTGCGCACCAACTGAAAAATTAGACACCGTTGACGTCGTATTGTCGATATCAGAAACCTTGACATTACGCCGCTCATATTCAAGGCGCAGCGTCATATCCTGACTGACTTTATAAGTCACGCCGAGGCCAAATACCGCTTGCATCGATTTCTTTTGATCGTAACCCGAAAATGTGCCGACCCTGGCGCTGGTTTCCCCCTGACATACGCGACGCCCATTTTGGCAAAGCCAACGAAACCCTTCATCGGTGCCGTTTTTACCACGCCGGCGACATCGATACCACGCGCGCTAAATGTGCCCTTGACACTGGCATCGTTAACACCGACTTCGCCCAGAGAAAAATAACTGGCTTCCAACGACCATAAAGGCGCCAGCTCGTAGCCGACCAGAACTTTAAATGCGGTATCTGCCGTCTTGCAAGACACGGCGCCTGTGCAATCGATGTTCCACTTGGCTTGCCCTACGGTAGCACCAAGGTAAGTTTCCGCGGACGCAGAGGCACTTAAAGCGAAAGCGGCAAGGATCAATGCTGATGCAATACTATTTTTCTTAAACATGTCATTCTCAACTTAAAACGAAGGATAAAATTTGCGCAAAACCTTTAGTAAAGTGCGTACAAATTTGAAATATTTATTTCTGTTAACATTGCAAGTTAAATACTCTTTATTGTCATAATTTATTGTCATAATTTATTGTCATAATTTGTTGTCAAAAATAATCTTTTCTATAAATCATTTAAAATCTCATTGACTGTTACCACAACAATGGCAGCCATGAAGGCGTCGCTGTTTTACCCATTTTACGGATCAAAATTATCTGATGAACCCTCTACCGCCCGCAGTCTCTCCCGTTTCTTTCTGGCAGGCGCTGGGGTTCTGGCTGAAGCTGGGGTTCATTAGTTTTGGCGGGCCGGCAGGCCAGATTGCCATCATGCATCAAGAGCTGGTGGAGCGACGGCGCTGGATTTCTGAGCGACGTTTTTTGCATGCGCTCAATTACTGTATGTTGCTGCCGGGACCGGAAGCACAGCAACTGGCCACATATATCGGCTGGCTGATGCATCGCAGCCGTGGCGGAATTGCGGCGGGGCTGTTATTTGTTTTACCGTCCTTACTGATACTGATCGCCTTGTCCTGGCTGTATATCGCATTTGGCAATTTGCCGGTCGTGGCCGGGCTGTTTTATGGCATCAAGCCCGCCGTGACTGCCATCGTGCTGCAGGCCGCCCATAGGATAGGCTCACGCGCCTTAAAAAATCGCACGCTGTGGAGTATTGCAGCGGCTTCATTTGTGGCAATTTTTGCGCTGAACTTGCCGTTTCCTGTGATCGTGGCAGCGGCGGCAATCATCGGTTATCTCGGCGGGCGCATGATGCCGGACCAATTTAGCATCGCCGCTGGCCATAGCGCCAGCGCGCAGTCGTTCGGCGCCGCCTTCATTGATGACGACACGCCGCCCCCGGCGCATGCCCGCTTTAGCTGGTGGCGCTTGGCGCAGGTCTTATGCATAGGTGCGCTGTTGTGGCTGCTGCCCATGGGCTTATTAATACAGTTGTTCGGATGGAATCACGCCCTAACCCAGATGGCCTGGTTTTTTACCAAGGCGGCCTTACTGACATTTGGCGGTGCGTATGCGGTGCTGCCGTATGTGTATCAGGGCGCGGTCAGCGATTACGGCTGGCTAAGCCCGACCCAAATGATGGATGGGCTGGCTTTGGGCGAGACCACGCCCGGGCCGCTGATTATGGTGGTGGCGTTTGTCGGCTTCGTCGGTGCCTATGTGAAGGCAGTGTTTGGCCCGGAACAGTTGTTTTTAGCCGGTGCGGTGGCGGCAACAGTGGTCACCTGGTTCACCTTTTTGCCGTCTTTTATCTTCATTCTGGCGGGTGGACCTTTGGTTGAGGCCACCCACAACGACCTGAAATTTACCGCACCATTAAGCGCCATCACCGCTGCCGTGGTCGGGGTAATTTTGAATCTGGCGCTGTTTTTTGGCTATCACGTGTTGTGGCCTGCCGGCTGGAGCGGCCGGTTTGATGTAATCTCGGCACTGATAGCGCTGGCGGCAAGCATTGCGCTGTTGCATTACAAGCGCAATGTGATGCAGGTGATTGCGGCGTGTGCGGTCCTGGGCTTGCTGGTAAAAATGCTGGGCTAATAAGCCCGGCTTGACCCTGACTATTGATCTGGCTACGATGCTTGAGCAATATTTTATTCATATTTATTTGTATTTACTTATATTCATTTATATTCATTTATATTCATTCACATTCATTTATTTCAGGAGCTCAACAGATGGATCAGCAATTTGAAGATGGTTTGCATATACGCAAACAGGTCATGGGTCAGGCATTTGTCGAAAAAGCCTTCAGCAATGTCGATGCGTTTACCGCGCCGCTACAAGAATTTGTCACGCGCAATGCCTGGGGCACAGTCTGGTGCCGCGATGGCGTCGATCTGAAAACCCGCAGCCTGATCACCTTATCCATGCTAACCGCACTCGGGCGCGCCCACGAAATTCGCGGCCATGTACGCGGCGCCGTGAATAACGGTGCCAGCATGAAAGAAATTCAGGAAGTCTTGCTGCACGCCAGCGTGTATTGCGGCATGCCACTAGCGATCGATGCGTTTCGCTCGGCGCATGAAGTCTTGATAGAAATGGGCCAGATAGCACCGGCCTGAATTTTTTGACATCATCACCATGATCGTCACCAACGCCACGGGGAATCAGCATGAGCCAAGATAAAAAACCAAGTTCGCGCAACAGCGACGGTATCTACCAACCATTTTTGGTCAACGACGTGCCTTGGGACGACTACTCCCACGGCGCACGTTTTGGTTCACGCTTTCGCCAGCTCGGTGAATTCGGCGGCGCCAGCCATGTCGGGGTCTGCATCGAAGAATTGGCACCCGGTAAGCAAGCCTGCCCGAACCACTATCACCATCTGGAAGAAGAACAGCTGTACTTGTTAGACGGCAGCCTGACTTTGCGCCTGGGCGACAAAAGCTATGTCATGACAGCCGGTGCCTATGTGGTGTTTCCGGCTGGCCAGAAAGCCGGACACAGCCTGTTCAACCACAGCACTGAGGTTTGCCGCTACCTGCTAATCGGCGAACGCAATCCGCACGATGTCATCGTCTACCCGGACACCCAGCGCGTCAGCGTACGCCTGACCGGCGAAGGCTATCAAAAAACCGCAACCATGGAATACTGGGAAGGCGAGCCGGAGTGATTTGAAGCAATGACTAACCAGGGGGTAACGGCAGCGAAGTTATCCACAGCCCTTGCGCGACAAGCTACCAACGCGGCTCATGCCTAAGCGCGTTGGCATCACTTGGAAAGAGGCGTCACTTTATTTCGGCGGGGCAGGTTGCACCAGATCATCAACGGTTTTTCCCTGCTGCTTCAATAATTCTTCCAGTGCCGGCAACAGCGGCCCCAGGGTTTCTTGCAGCATGCTCCTGACGGT
>JBBQNW010000128.1:0-8323 GCA_038330335.1 Burkholderiales bacterium
TAGCAGCCCCAGTGCGGTTGATCGCGCCATTATCGTTGCCACTCAGGGCGGCTTGCCGCTGGTGGCGCGGCCTTATCATGCGATCGCCGAACAACTCCAGCTCAGCCCGGAGCTGGTCATGCAGCGCATGGAATACATGCAACGCAACGGCTTGATCCGGCGCATCGGGGTGGTGCCGAATCATTACGCCATCGGTTATCGTGCCAACGGCATGTCGGTGTGGGATGTACCGGACGAGCTGGTCGATGAACTGGGCGCGCGCGTCGGCGGGCTGGCCTTTGTCAGCCATTGCTATCGCCGTCCGCGCCGCCTGCCTCAGTGGCCTTACAACCTGTTTGCCATGGTGCACGGCAAGAGCCGCGACGAAGTCGAGAGCAAGGTCGCCAGCATTGCCGAACTGCTCGGTGTGCATGCGCGTGCCCACGAGGTCTTGTACAGCACCCGTATTCTGAAAAAAACCGGTTTACGTCTGGCAGCGCAGGGCAGCGCCACGGCGTAAATATTTCATCAATACAAGTAAAAAACATCAGCACACAAGAATAGAAAATCAGAGGAAATATCATGTTTCGTATCAGCCAATATATGCGTGAAATCGCCAGCCCGACAGCACTAGCCCCCAAGCGCAATCCGCCTGGCCCGGTGGTGATCTGGAATTTAATCCGGCGTTGCAATCTGACGTGCAAACACTGTTATTCCATCTCGGCCGATAAAGATTTTGCCGGCGAGCTCAGCCTAAATGAAGTCAATACCGTAATGGATGACCTGCGCAGCTTTGGCGTGCCGGTGCTGATCTTGTCCGGTGGCGAACCGCTATTGCGCCCGGATATTTACGACATCGCCCGACGTGCCAAGCAGATGGGTTTTTATGTCGGCCTGTCGACCAACGGCACCCTGATCGACGAAAGCAATATCGCCCAGATCGCGGCCATCGGCTTTGATTATGTTGGCATCAGCTTAGATGGCATGCGCGAAACGCATGATGTATTCCGCCGCAAAGAAGGCGCTTTCGACGCCTCTTTGCACGGCGTCCGGCTGTGCCGCGATGCCGGTATCAAGATCGGGGTGCGGTTTACTTTGACGCAAGATAACGCCCACGATTTACCGGCGCTGCTGAAATTGGTGGAAGACGAAGGCATCGACAAATTTTATCTGTCGCACCTCAATTACGCCGGGCGCGGGAATAAAAACCGTGGTCATGACGCCTTCTTGCAGACCACCCGCGACGCCATGGATTTATTGTTCGATACCTGCTGGGATTATCTGCAACTCGGCCTGGAAAAAGAATTCGTCACCGGCAATAATGATGCCGATGGCGTGTACTTGCTGCATTGGGTACGCCGCCGCTTTCCCGAACGCGAAGCGCCACTGCGCGCCAAACTGGCGCAATGGGGCGGTAATTCTTCGGGCGTGAATGTCGCCAATATCGACAATCTGGGTATCGTGCATCCGGATACTTTCTGGTGGCACTATCCGCTAGGCAATGTACGCGAACGGAAATTTTCCGAGATATGGAACGATATCTCCGATCCTTTGATGGCCGGTCTGAAAGCCAGCCCGCGCCAGATTAAAGGCCGCTGTGGTGAGTGCAGCTATTTTGATGTCTGCGGCGGTAACACGCGGGTACGTGCGTTGCAACTGACCAATGACCCGTGGCAGGAAGACCCGGCTTGCTATCTGTCCGATGAGGAGATAGGCGTGAGTGGCGAGCGTGAGCGCGTCAAGCTGGCGCCGTATATCCCGATTCGCGGGGTGAGGGTCGCATGATGTCTGCCTCATTGAAAAAACTGCTGCTGGCGCTGCTATTAACGGCCCCTGCTACGGTGGCACTGGCGGCCGATGCTGTTAGTGCGCCCGTGCATGCAGCCGTGAGTGCGCCCGTGAGTGCAACGGCGAATGCACTCTATCAAACACATTGTGCCTCCTGTCATGGTGCCGACCGGCTTGGGATTAACGGGCCGGCGTTGTTGCCGGGTAATCTGGAGCGCCTGCGCCGGCCAGAGGCAATCAAAACCATCAGCGCCGGGCGCATGGCAACCCAGATGCCGGCTTTTAGCGACAAGCTGAGCGCGGATGAGATTGCCGCCCTGACCGAGCTAATCTATACCCCGCTGGCCACCACGCCAGAGTGGGGCATCAAACAAATGCGTGCCTCGCGTATCGAATATCAACGCCCCGGCAGCCTACCCGATCAGCCTGTCTTCAAGGCCGACCCGCTCAATTTGTTTGTGGTGGTGGAACTGGGCGATCATCATGCCAGCATTCTCGATGGCGATAAGTTTGAAGTCATCAAGCGCTTCGCAACCCGCTATGCCTTGCATGGCGGCCCCAAGTTTTCTCCTGATGGCCGCTACGTGTATTTCGCCTCGCGCGATGGCTGGATTGCCAAGTACGATCTCTGGAATCTGACCCTGGTGGCAGAGATTCGTGCCGGCATCAATACCCGCAATATGGCGGTCTCCAGCGATGGCCGCTTTGCCATGGTGGCCAATTATCTGCCGCACAGCATGGTGGTGCTGGATGCGCGCGACCTCACGCCGCTCAAGGTGATCGATGTGAAAGACGACAGCGGCAAATCGTCGCGCGTTTCGGCTGTCTATGATGCCGCGCCGCGCAAGAGCTTCATCGCCGCGTTGAAAGATATTCCCGAAGTATGGGAGTTCAGTTATGACGATAAAATCCATCTGCCTGATGCCAAAACAAAGAGCGCCGCAATCGCCACATTCCAGCCGCGCCGCCTGCGTCTGGATGATTATCTGGACGATTTTTTCTTCGATGGCAGCTATCAGCATTTGATCGGTTCCTCGCGCGAAGGGCGCGGCCAGGTGATTGATCTGGATGCCGGCAAACGTATCGCCAGCGTCGACTTACCCGGCATGCCGCATCTGGGTTCCGGTATCACCTGGGATTATCATGGGCATCCGGTGCTGGCCACCCCGAACCTGAAAGAGGGCGTGGTAACGGTAGTTGATATGACGACCTGGAAAACCGAAAAGCAAATCACCACCCTGGGGCCGGGCTTTTTCATGCGCAGCCACGAAAACACGCCTTACGCCTGGGTCGATGTCTTTAACGGAAGCAAAGACCGCGACGTGATCCAGATTATCGACAAACAAACACTGGAGGTCGTAGCACAATTACGCCCCAGCCCGGGCAAGGTTGCTGCCCACACCGAGTTCACCCGCGATGGTAAATATGCCGTAGTTAGTATCTGGGAAAACGACGGCGAACTGGTCATCTACGATGCGCAAACTCTGCAAGTGGTCAAGCGTATTCCGATGAAAAAACCTTCGGGCAAATACAACGTCTACAACAAAATTTCACGCTCGGCCGGGACCAGCCATTGATGCGCAAATGAAAACAGCAAGCGCTGTCTGCGGTGATGGCGCGCTGCGTTGAGTTAAGTTAAGTTAAGTTAAGTTAAGTTAAGTTAAGTTAAGTTAAGAACACGGCGCTGCCAACTACGATATTTAATAAAAAAAAGCTCGCCTTAAGCGAGCTTTTTGTTTGCGTTGCATCTGCAACTTTAGCTGAAACCCCTAGCTGATACGCGTATCGCACTAGCTATTGGTTTCTCGCATTGACTTCTAAGCGCTGACAGCGCCACCGATGCCATGCGCCTGTTGATCTGCATGGTAGCTTGAGCGCACCATAGCGCCGACGGCGGCGTGGGCAAAGCCCATTTTGTAGGCTTCTGCTTCAAACATCTTGAAAACGTCTGGATGGACGTAGCGCCGTACCGGCAGATGATGGCCGCTTGGTGCCAGGTATTGGCCTATGGTTAGCATGTCGACGTGATGAGCGCGCAGGTCACGCATGACTTGCAAAATTTCTTCATCGGTTTCGCCCAGACCGACCATGATGCCGGATTTGGTCGGGGTATTCGGGTGCATCTCTTTAAAACGCTTGAGCAGATTTAGTGAATACTCATAATCTGAACCGGGGCGCGCTTCTTTGTACAGGCGCGGGGCGGTTTCCAGATTGTGATTCATGACATCCGGTGGTGCCATATTCAAAATTTCCAGCGCTCTGTCCATGCGGCCACGGAAATCCGGAGTCAGGATTTCGATGCGTGTCATCGGTGAGAGTTCGCGGATTTTACTGATGCATTCGGCAAAATGGGCGGCTCCGCCGTCACGTAAATCGTCGCGATCAACGGAGGTAATCACGACGTAGCTGAGACGCAACTCGGCAATAGTTCTGGCCAGATTGAGCGGTTCATCGACATCGAGCGGATCAGGGCGGCCATGGCCGACATCGCAGAAAGGGCAGCGGCGGGTGCATTTGTCGCCCATGATCATGAAGGTGGCCGTGCCTTTACCAAAACATTCGCCGATATTCGGGCAAGAAGCTTCTTCGCAGACCGTCACCAGTTTATTGGCGCGCAGAATGTCTTTGATTTCGTAAAAACGGGTGGTCGGCGAGCCTGCCTTGACGCGTATCCAGTCTGGCTTGGGCAGACGCTCTGCCGGAATAATCTTGATAGGAATGCGCGAGGTCTTGCTGGCACCTTTTTGTTTCTCAGTAGGATCGTAGTGTGCCGAAGTGGCCAAACTGGCGTCTGCGGGGGCGAGCGGAGTAATTGGGGTGGTCATGGCTGGTCAGACAAATTATGCTGTTGTCAATAAATGTTGTAGTCGGTGAGCAAGGGCTAAAGCTACTTCCGGGTGCTCGACGGTGACACCCAGGGTTTTCATATCGACGGTGGTAAGGCCGGCGTAACCACAGGGGTTGATCCAGGAAAACGGTTGCAGATCCATCGCGACATTAAGCGATACGCCATGATAAGTGCAGCCGTTAGCGCGGACCTTTAAGCCCAGTGCGGCAACTTTGGCACCTTGCCATGCGCCTTCAGACACATAAATGCCGGGCGCGCCTGGTTTGCGTTCACCGGCCAGATTATACGCCTGCAGGGTGTCGATAACCGCCTGCTCTATCTTCTGGACGAATTCGCGCGCAAATAAGCGGCCCTTGCTATGGCTGCGGCGTAAATCGATGAGTAAATAAATAACGACCTGGCCGGGGCCATGGTAAGTGACTTCGCCGCCGCGGTCAGTTTGCACCACGGCAATATCATGTGCTGCCAGCACATGAGCGCGGTCGGCCCCCAATCCCAGAGTAAACACCGGGGGATGCTCGACGATCCAGAGTTCATCTGCGGTCTCGCCGGTACGCGCGTCGGTAAAGGCGCGCATGGCGTCAAAAGTCAGTTGATAGTCTTCCATGCCGCGCTGGAGAATGCGCGGGATGCGGCGCTCGGGTGCTTGCACTGGCATGGATTAATCCCCGATTCTGAGCACGGTCAGCCTTTGAATTAAAAACTGGCCATCAATCACCTTGCGAAACGGCACGCCTGCAGCTTCAAAGCCGGGCCCGCCTTGCTCTGCCCAGACCGCGGCCTGGGCATCAAACGCCACTAACTCCATGCCCAGCATCGGTGCCGAGAGGACAAATTTTGCCCCCAATTTTTGTTTGTTGACGATCTCTTCCAGCGTTGCCACAGCGGCTCCTGCTACCAAGTTAGGGGCCTCATGATACCGCTTTGCCGACCAAATTATCTACGTTTGAGGCCGAAGCTGGCCAGCTTTGCCAAAGTAAATGGCAAAATTACCTAGACCGGGCAGATTTTTCCGGCTTTTTGGTCTGTCGCCCGTGCTGGCTGCGGCAACTCTGCCGCACTCGTTGCGGCTTGTTGGCAGCGTTCCGGACACAACTGGATGCGGCTAGCTTCCTGCCCGGCCTCAAGCACGATCAGGCGTTTGGCCGGTAAGATGAAAACCTGGCCGGCACTGAGCCAGTGATCGGCGGTATCACCCGCGATGGTAAGCCAGACCGGGCCACCGCTGATATGCAGGCTTTGCGGGCGCTGTAGTTGCCCTGAAACTGTTGTGCCGGCAGCGATGGTGTATGATTCTTTTGCGAATTTAATTAGCATTTTAGCGCTCCTTGTTTTCTCACCCGAAATAACCCGCTTGCTATCGTCTTCTCAATTAAACTGGTTCTGTCGTATGAGAATAAGATTTCTCGCAATGCGATAAAAAGTATTTTAGGCGTAAAAGCAGGCATTTCAAAACGACTTTTATTGCCATTCTTTGCGTATTATTTTCACATAGGACCAGGCTATGAATGACTTTCGACGATTGCCCAATCTGGCCGCCTTGCGCGCTTTTGAGGCGGCCGCGCGGCATCAGAATTTTTCGCGTGCAGCCGAAGAAATCCATGTCACCCATGGCGCCATCAGCCATCAGGTGCGCGCGCTGGAAGAGGAACTGGGCTGCGCTTTATTTACCCGTAATGGAAAAAGGCTGGCGATTACGCCCGACGGACAGCAGTTTGCCGAAGTCATACGCAAGGCCTTGTATGACATCGCCAGCGCAGCTGAAACGCTGAGCCGCCGTCAGTTGCAGCAGCGTCTGGCGATCACGATGCTGCCTTCGTTTGCCGCACGCTGGCTGTCGCCGCGCCTGGGCCGGTTTATTGAGCAGTATCCGGATTTGGAAGTAAGCTTGCAATCGAGCAACCATTTGAGTGATTTCGTCAAAGAGGGAATTGATATCGGCATCCGTTTCGGTGCCGGAAAATATGCTGGTTTGCAGAGCGAACATATTCTGGACGATGTGTATTATCCGGTCGTCAGCCCGCATTTTAATGGTGGCAACTTGCCCGGCACGCCACAAGCGCTGGCGCAATCGCATTTACTGCGTTGTCACGGCGAGCCATGGGTGGATTGGTTTGCGCTTGCCGGCCTGAATCAGCCTGAGCCTAGCGGCGGCGTGATTTTTCAGGATTCCTCAATGCTGGTGCGTGCCGCGCTCGATGGCCAGGGCATCGCTCTGGGGCGTCACACGATAGTACAAAATGATCTGGCCAGCGGCCAGTTGTTGCGCTTGTTTGCCATTGATCTGCCTTGCCCCTCCTCGTATTACCTGGTGTATCCAGCGCGGGCGCTTGAGAAGCCGCAAGTCAGGGCCTTCAGGGAATGGCTGTTGCAAGAAATTGCGGAGCAAAATCAGCAAGCCTAAAGCCGGATTCAACCGAAGTCATCCTGCAAATGGGCTGGGCTGGGCAAGTTTTGCTGCAGCGGATAGAACTGATCGCAACGGATGCCTTCATTCAACTAACAGCATCAATCTGCCGGGCCCGCAAAGTTTGCTGGCCGGCATTGCTCTTTATAAGACCATTTTGACCATAGGGTGCGATGACAAGTCGCGATACAGATTATCTAGCTGTGCGCGGTTAACCGCCAAAATGGTGACGGTGAGCGCCAGATAAGTGCCTTTGCTGGACGGCCGCATTTCCATTTTCCCGGCATGAAAGGTCGGGTCGTGTAATACCACCACCTCAACCATGGTTTGGGCGAAACTCTCATGCATCAGCCCCATGATCTTAATCGGGAAGTCGCTGGGGTATTCGATCAGGCTTTGGTCGTGTGGTATTTCGGGCATGTCCATGGCGTTATCCGTGAGGGGGTTAGTCAATATCAGTCAATATTTTGGCGCCCGGAGTCTGCTTTCGCTACCTGATACGCCGCATACAATGCCTGATATATGGGGCCGGGTATACCTTTTCCAATAGTCTGCTGATCGATCTGCACCACCGCCAGCACTTCTTTGGTGGCTGAGGAGAGCAGTACTTCATCGGCGGCAAACACTTCCTCGCGGGTAATGCGGCGTGCCTGTAATGGTATGTGGCGGGCCGCGCACAGCTCTTCAATCAGGCCATAGCGTATCCCTTCCAGAATCAGATGGTCTTTCGGTGGCCCCATCAGCACGCCGTCTTTGACGATCCAGACATTCGATGCCGAGGCTTCGGTCAGGAAACCATCGCGAAACTGTATGCTTTCAACTGCTTCATGTTCTGCCGCGTTCTGGGCCGCTAAGACATTGCCGAGCAGCGAGATGGATTTAATATCGCAATGCAACCAGCGCTTGTCTTCCATTGAGACGCAGCGCACCCCGGCCGCACGCACGGCATCGGAAGGTACCACGATGGGGTTGCTCATGATGAACACGGTCGGCACCATCACTGCCGGAAACGCATGCGCGCGTTTTGCCACGCCGCGTGTCACTTGCAAATACACCATCTGATCATCGGCAGCATGGGCATCCATGACTTGCGCGATCAAGCCCAGCCACGCTTCTTTGCTATGCGGATTGGGAATGCCGATGGCATCGAGGCTGCGAAATAATCTGGCCAGATGCTGGTCAGAGCGAAACATCGTACGTTGATACACCGGAATCACTTCATAAATGCCATCGCCGAAAATAAAGCCCCGATCCATGACCGGAATTTTTGCTTCAGAGAGAGGAGTGAGACTGCCGTTCAG
>JBBQNW010000129.1:0-8314 GCA_038330335.1 Burkholderiales bacterium
AGCCGATGTCGGCATGGGTGGTGATCTGGACTTCGATGTCGGTCGACAGGAAGGAGACTCTTTCACCGTCTTTGCGGATGAGGATATTGGCCAGAATCGGCAAAGTGTGCCGACGCTCGACAATACCACTCACGATTTGCAGAGGTCGGAGCAAAGTATCTCGGTGGGTTTTAACCAATTGCATGTGTATATCCTCGCTTAATTTGTGGTTGATAAAGGATGCTTTTATTATCTTACTTTGCTTACTTCGGGTATTTCGGTTTTTGCTTTTGTTATATTTTTTGTCTGACACTCGGGAGACTCAGCGCGGCGCCAGACGGCGTGCATTTTTTTGATGACGATGACTAACCCTTCAGCGTCTGCTCTAAGACGTGCAACTCGTGATTGCATTCGGGGTTTTTACCGCGATCGGCGGTGATCTTGCGTACGGCATGCAAGACCGTGGTGTGATCACGCCCACCGAATAATTCGCCGATTTCAGGCAAACTTTTTTGCGTCAGTTCTTTCGCCAGATACATGGCGATCTGGCGCGGTCTGGCGATATTCGCCGGGCGACGTTTGGAATACATGTCGGCGACTTTAATATGGAAAAAATCCGCCACGGTTTTTTGTATATTCTCGACAGAAATCTGGCGGTTTTGTACCGACAGTAAATCCTTCAACGCTTCTTTGGTGACGTCGATCGTGATCTCTTTACCGTGGAATCGCGAGTACGCCAAAATCTTGCGCAAGGCGCCTTCGAGTTCGCGCACGTTGGAGCGTAAATGCTTGGCCACAAAGAAGGCCACGTCATCGGAAAAATGCACGCCTTCGCTGGTGGCTTTCTTGAGCAAAATGGCGACGCGCATTTCTAGTTCCGGCGGTTCGATGGCGACCGTTAGCCCGGAATCAAAACGCGAAATCAGCCTGTCATCCATGCCGCTGATTTCTTTTGGATAGGTATCGCTGGTGATGATGATTTGCTTCTTGGCCGCGATCAGTGCTTCAAAGGCGTAGAAGAATTCTTCCTGGGTGCGGCTCTTACCGCCAAAGAATTGGATATCATCGATCAGTAACAGATCCAGCGAATGGTAGTAACGTTTAAACTCGTCAAAACCCTTGCGCTGGTAAGCGGTCACTACGTCGCGCACATATTGCTCGGCGTGGATGTAGCGAATTTTGGCATTCGGGTTGTCGACCAGAATCTGGTTGCCGATAGCGTGAATCAAATGCGTTTTACCCAGACCAACGCCACCATATAAAAACAGCGGGTTATACGATACGCCCGGGTTATTGGCGACCTGAATAGCGGCGGCGCGGGCTAGCTGATTGGCCTTACCAGTAACAAAACTGTCGAAAGTTAACTCGGCATTGATGCGGCTTTGTTCACGCCGCGGCGACGCTTGCGGAGTGGGGTCAGGGTAGTACTGCTGCATTTCAGCGTTACTGCCGCGATCCATGTCAGAACCCTGGTATTGCGCAGATGCTGCGGTCGCGGCTGACGGTGCTGCCGACATGGTGGACATGGTAGACATACTGGCCGCGCTAGGCACACTCGGCAGCGGTTTTTTATTGACGCGCGGATCGAGGATGAACTGCACTTCTATCGTGTCGTCCCAATACTGCACTGCCAGTTCGGTAATGCGGGCGGCAAACTGGGTCTTGACCCAGTCCAGCTTGAAACGGTTGGGCGCACCGATGCGCAGCCGGCCGTCTTCGTAATCGACGGGCACTAGCGGTTTGATCCACGCGCTGTATTGCTGCGGCGTTAGCTCCTGCTCAAGTTGAGAAGAACAGGCCTGCCAAAAATTATCCATGAATATTCAATATTAAAATGCTTGTGTGTGGACAGCAAACTTTGCGCGTTTTACCGTAGAGGGTTGCCAGGATGTTGCTCAATACGCATAACGTACCCATCTGGCAAAGTTGCAAAACTGCCAAAATAAAGCTGACACACTAATCCTCTATTCTACCCTTGCCAGCAAGAGTTATCCACAGGTAGGCGGGAAATTTCTTTATATACATGGAGCGGGGTCTGATTAATTTTGCGTCAAATGGATTGACAGGGATAGGCAATCTGGTGTCTAATTCAGGGTTCCCTACCCCTATTTTAATGGATGGTGCATTTATGCAAAAATGCAGCAAGCCATGAGCAGCGGTTTTGGGGCAGTAATGGTGTGAATAGAGTGTAAGTAGGTTTAAGTAAGTTGCTTAAGTAGGTTGCAAGTATGTGACTCGGAGTCGTACAGAGTCACAACGCTGAAAGCGCTTCGCACTATTACCCGTAATTCCGATTTATTATTTGCTTAAATAGCGAGACCAACATGAAACGTACTTATCAACCTTCCGTCGTTCGCCGTAAGCGCACTCACGGTTTCCGCGCACGTATGGCAACCCGCGGCGGCCGCGCTGTTCTGAATGCACGTCGCGCCAAAGGCCGTAAACGCCTGGCAGCTTGATCATTTCAGGCTATGATCAGCAACAGCTTTGGTTGATTGCATGATGATAGCCTGGGGTATTCAGTGATCAATGTAATCGACATGACTAACGCCAGCGAAGATTTTGCGCGCGTTCGGCGTATCGTTAAAACGGATGAGTTTTCATCCGTTTTTCGTTTGCGCCCGGTGCAAAGGACTGCGCATTTTGTGTTGTATGCGCGCCCTACCGAGTTGCTGCACGCCCGTCTGGGTGTGGTGGCGGCAAAACGTTTTGCGCCACGTGCCGTCACACGCAACACGATCAAACGTGTTACGCGGGAAATCTTTCGCCAGTCTTCACTGATCCGTGTCGATTACATCGTGCGCTTGTCCAAGCCCGTCAATACCAAAGCAGGACCTGCTACCACCGCCCAACTTAAACGCGAGTTACGGGTGGAAATTTTGCGTCTGTTTTCTGCGCAGAAATTTTTGCCGCCAGCTTTGCCGGTGTCGCTGGAAGTGCCGGCGCTTGCCGGAGCGGTTGGGGCATTTCCGGAAGCACCTTCGTCATGAAGACCTTGCTGCTGTTTTTGCTGCGGGGATATCAATTTGCGATTAGTCCTATGCTAGGACAAAATTGTCGCTTTTATCCCAGTTGCTCTGACTATGCGGTAGACGCGATACGCGAATACGGTGCCTGCCATGGCAGTCTGATGGCGGGAAAACGCCTGTGTAAATGCCATCCATGGCATGCCGGCGGTGTGGATATTGTTCCACCCAATCCAAAAAAACAAACATCTGCCGCGACATCTGTTGCGGACCACTCTTCCACACTTTCTTGACATACACAAATGGATATCAAACGTACCGTCCTGTGGGTTGTTTTTTCGATGTCGCTGTTGATCCTTTGGGACAACTGGATGCGTCATACCGGCAAGCAATCGATGTTTTTCCCTACGCCTGTCGCACAACAGAGCAAGAATCCCGCTGCTGCTAACACCGCTGCCGCTACTAGCACAGTCGCCGCCTCCGGCGCCGCTGCCGATGCTGCCAATCTGACTGCTGCCAATGCCGACACTGCCGCAGTGAAACGCGAAGTGATCACCATCACGACAGACGTATTTAAAGCCGATATCGATAGCCAGGGCGGTGAGCTGAGACGTCTGGAATTGTTGCAATATAAAGAAGCCATGCCGCGTGAGCACTGGTATGACGCTTTTCTGGAAATTACCGGTGGCAAAGTTGCGCCCCAGGTGAAGAAAAATATAGTCTTGTTCGATGAAAGCGCCAAACGTACCTATCTGGCGCAAAGCGGCCTGATCGGCAATGCGGTGCCGAATCACAAATCGATGTTTGTGGCCAAACCGGGTGCCCGCACTCTGGATGGCAATAACCAGGTGCAACTGGTATTGGAAGCCGAGCAAAACGGCGTCAAACTGACCAAGACTTACACCTTTAAAAAGGGTGACTATGTCATCGACGTACGCCACGACGTTACCAATAATACCGCGGCAGTTATCACGCCTACTTTGTATTTGCAGTTGCTGCATGACGGTACCAAGCCTGAAGGCGGCGGGATGATGAGCGGCTCTACCGAATTCTATGCCCCGGCGGTGTATACCGATACCGACAAGTTCCAGAAACTCGATTTTGAAAAAATTGCAAAAGGTAGCGCCAGCCACGCCAACAAGGCCGATAACGGTTGGGTTGCCGTGATCCAGCATTTCTTTGTCTCGGCATTTATTCCGCAAGACAAAGCACAGCGTACCATTGTGACTGAAAAGGTCAAAGACAACTTATTTGCGGTTGCCAGTATCTTGCCTATGGGCAGCGTGGCACCAGGCGCCAGCACCAGCATGAATGCCCGCCTGTATTCTGGCCCGCAAGAATCGGCGAAACTGGAACAAATCACACCGGGTCTCGATTTGGTAAAAGATTACTGGTACTTCGCGATCATTGCCAAGCCGATGTTCTGGTTGATGGAGCTGATCCATAAGCTGTTGGGTAACTGGGGTTGGACTATTGTAGTGTTTACGATCACCATTAAACTGGCTTTGTTCCCGCTCTCTGCTGCCGGTTACAAGAGTATGGCGAAGATGAAAGTGGTCACGCCAAAGATGACGGCCGTGCGCGAGCGTTTTAAAAACGACCCGCAAAAAATGAATCAGGCCATGATGGAATTGTACAAAACCGAAAAGATTAATCCGCTCGGTGGTTGCTTGCCTATCCTGATCCAGATGCCGGTATTTTTATCCCTGTACTGGGTCTTGCAAGCCAGCGTAGAAATGCGCGGCGCGCCGTGGGTGGGCTGGATTACCGATCTGACCGCACCTGATCCTTTGTACGTCTTGCCAGTGATCTACGCCATTTCTATGTACATCACGACCAAGCTCAATCCGGCACCGGCAGATCCTATGCAAGCGAAAATGATGCTGTTTATGCCGTTGGCATTCTCAGTCATGTTCTTCTTCTTCCCATCTGGCCTGGTGCTGTATTGGGTAGTGAATAACGTGTTGTCGATCGCCCAGCAGTGGGTGATAAACAATAAACTGATACCGCAAGCCCCCAAAGCTTGATGGGCCGCGACTAAAGTCAGCTAGTCCCGATGTCATATCATTAAAAGCCCCTGCTTCGCACGGGCTTTTTTTACGGGTGAGATGATTCAGCCTGTCGTATTTGCATCACAAATGTGCATCAGCAACCATACTATTTTTAGCCGCATTCGCGCCCGAGGTTACACTTTCAGCATGACATACGACACTACTCCCATCACCGCAATCGCCACCGCTCCCGGACGTGGAGGCATAGGCGTTGTGCGCATTTCCGGCAAGGACCTGTCTGCGATCACGCGCGCTTTATTCGGCGCGCTTCAGCTGACGCCGAGACACGCCAGTTATCTGCCGTTCACCCAGAGTGACGGCAGCATCATCGATCAGGGCATCGTGTTGTATTTTAAGGGGCCGCATTCGTACACCGGGGAAGACGTGCTGGAGCTGCAAGGCCATGGCGGCCCGGTCGTCATGCAGATGCTGCTGACGCGTTGTCTGGAAGCCGGCAAAGAGGCTGGTTTGCGCCTGGCGCAGCCCGGCGAATTTACCCAGCGGGCGTTTCTGAACGATAAGCTCGATCTGGCGCAGGCCGAAGCCGTGGCAGATTTAATTGAAGCCTCAACCGAGGCCGCGGCGAAATCGGCGTCGCAATCTTTATCCGGTGTGTTTTCTCAAGTAATTCATGCACTGGTCGAAAAAGTCGTGCACTTGCGTATGCTGGTAGAAGCAACACTCGATTTCCCCGAAGAAGAAATTGATTTTCTGGAAAAATCCGATGCCCGTGGCCAGCTCGCTGCGATACAGGGCGCACTGCAAAAAGTGTTTGAGCAGGCGGCGCAGGGCGCTTTGCTGCGCAATGGCCTCAATGTTGTTCTGGCCGGTTTGCCGAATGTCGGCAAGTCGTCTTTGCTGAACGCTCTGGCGGGGGATGATATTGCCATCGTCACGCCTATCGCCGGCACCACGCGCGATAAAGTCACAGAAACCATACATATCGAAGGCATCCCTTTAAATATTATCGACACCGCCGGTATCCGGCACGAGCATGATGAGCCGGAACACGGCGAACAAGTCGATGTGATTGATACGGTCGAGCGCATCGGTATTGAACGTACTTGGGTCGAGGTAGAAAAAGCCGATGTCATTTTGCATTTGCTCGATGCCAGCCGCGGCCCGACCCGCGCCGATGAGGCGATCGTGGCGCGCTTTCCGGCCGGCGTGCCGGTGATCCGCATCTGGAATAAAATTGATTTATCCGGCCACCATGCGAGCGCCGGGCAGATGGAGGACGCCACGCATATCTATCTGTCTGCGCAAGAGCATGTGGGAATGAACTTGTTACGCCAGGAATTGCTACGGATAGCCGGCTGGCAGCAAACTGGCGAATCCCTGTATCTGGCCCGCGAGCGTCATCTGATCGCCCTCAAACAGGCGCGCGAGCACCTTGATTTTGCCGCCGCATATGCCGCACAAAACGATCAGTCGCTGGATTTATTTGCCGAAGAATTGCGTCTGACGCAAGACCGGCTGAACAGCATTACCGGAGAATTTACTTCCGATGATTTGCTAGGGGTGATATTTTCGCGGTTTTGTATAGGTAAATAACTCTAAAAAATCACCCTGCTAGTGTCACCTGCAAGACAGAGCTTAACTTTTTGCCGCTTGCATCAGACACTTTGATAGCTTGTCAAAGTGTAGCAATGCCGCCTGGGTTAGCTCAATTTGCTTGCGTCGGGCGTCCTCGGTATCAGTCAGCATAATCCAGCCTTTTTGGCGCATGGATTTCAGCCGGGTATGCACGGTTGCTGGTGCGCCAAGTTCATCTTTGGCCATCATGTCACGTACGGATAATCTTTCCTGATCTTGTCCGGCACGGGCAACTAAGGCCAGAATGCGCTCTTCCAGCGGATCAAGCGAAGGCAGTGTCGGCAAGCCGCGCAAAGCCTCTGCCAGTTGCAGAAAGCGCAGATAGATGTCGGCAGGACGGGGAGTTTTTTTCATAGAGTAAAAATAGTGCCTGGTAGGCCTGATTGACCTGATATTTCAGATCTTTTTTTATCATTGCTGACGGATGGGCGGTTCAAACATTCGCAGATACAAACATTCGCAGATACAAACATTCATCGCCGTCTTGCCAGTTACGGCAAATTACACGAATTTTACAATAACACGATCTCATCTTTTATGACACAAATACGCCTGAATATTTACATGATCGTTGCCACCATTTTGCTGTTTTCTTTGATGCTGTTTCTGAACGATTTACTGTTCACCCGCTTTGAATTTGTACGCGGCATTAATTGGATCTATCTTCCGGCGGGTATGCGCTTGCTGTGCACATTATTGTTTGGTGGCGCCGGGGCAATCGGCTTATTGATCGTATCCTGGCTGGTCTGTTTCTTCTATTTTTTTCCGGACGATTTCACCCGTTCGTTCATGGGGGGAATTCTTGCCGCCGCAGCACCCTACCTGGTCTATCGTATTGCTCAGCAAGTTTATGGTTTGCGTGCTTCCTTGACTAATTTGACAGCAAAACGCCTGTTAATTTGTATCCTTACCTACTCGATCGCCAGTCCTCTTTTGCATCACATCTGGTTTGCATTACATGGCGATGGCGACGGTGAAAGCCTGATTTCGAATTTTTTGGTTATGTTTGCGGGGGATCTGATTGGAACCCTGATTGTTGTCTATGCTGCCAAAATACTCTTGTCTCTGCTTCCGCGAAACGCCGGGCCCAACTAGCCGCCATGAATAAATGTATAGCTTTCAGAGTAGCATAAAAAACGTTCTTAAAACCAGATCATTTTTTCTGTGAGGTGAAAGTCAATATCGTGATCAGACTGGCCTATTGGAAAAAAGTTTTGACTGAGTATTGCATCGATTAAACCGGAATGTTTAGAAAATTGTAGTTGCTACCCTAGTTGCCACGCTGCGCTATTGCTTGATTCTAATGAATTTATCTTGACAGATTTTTATAAATTTCAGATCATATTGATATGAAATTTAGATCATTTTTAGCGGCGATGTGTTTCTTGCGTTGATTGTTTTTAGTTGACGATATGGAAGCATTCGTTGCCTCGATAAATTTAGAGGGCGAGCGTGATGAATAGTGTCAACATGAATGGTTATGCCAAGCTGATTGCTGATCGGGCATTTGGCTTAGGCTATGATGCCTATCAATCTCGTGCGCCCCGGCAGGCGCCTCCGAAATTCGGCACATATTCCGGAATCTGGATCGATGGTTGGGACGCCGCGGCATTAGACGGTGCGCAAGGCCTAGCGAAAGCTAACCCGCAACCGGTTTTAACGGGCGTTGCTGTTGCGTAAGGCAATTGTGGCTTGTGGGTGTCCGGTATTTTGTATAAATGG
>JBBQNW010000130.1:0-8295 GCA_038330335.1 Burkholderiales bacterium
GGTCGACGTCATGGAAGAACTATTTAAATTTACGCTGCTGTTACGCGGGCGCGTCGATTACATGACCGACCGCTACAGCGAACGCAAGCAACAAGCCAGCGATATCATCAACAAAATTTAATGACTAAACATAGCTAAAAATCAGCTTTTTTTATGAATAAATCAATGAGCTTATGTGCCATATCAAACAAAACCTAACGTCATCATGGTATTAATCATAATGCAATGAAAGTACAATCGAACAAAACCAAGCGTGATGCAGCGGCGCCTGGCAACCCGTTACATCAAGGAAGTTAAACTATGAGTCACATACAAATATTTGACCCCGCAATGTGTTGCAATTCCGGTGTTTGCGGTGTCGATGTCGATCAGCAATTAGTTAGCTTTTCTGCCGACATTGATTGGCTTAAGGCGCAGGGTGGCACTGTGGAACGATTTAACCTTGCCCAACAACCACTCGTCTTTGCAGAAAACGACCTGGTTAAAGGGTTTTTGCAACGTTCCGGCCAGGAAGGCTTACCCCTGATTCTGGTCAATGGCGAGATTGCCCTGACCGGACGCTATCCGCGCCGCGCCGAACTGGCGCGCTGGGCAGGAATTAGCCTGCTCCCCGTCCAATCCGAACCTGTTTCTGCATCAACAAGCAGTTGCTGCCGCGAAGGAAAAAGCTGCTGAGCCTGGCATACCGACAGCCACGCCAGAGTTCCCCACGCAACCGCTGACAACATCGGGGACAACGTCCGCAGAAAAATTTGTCTGAAAACTCGTCTGAAAATCCGACAGTGATAGGAAACATCATGCTTTACCTGGAAAATGTACCGCCATTTTTATTCTTCACAGGCAAAGGTGGTGTCGGCAAAACCTCGCTTGCCTGCGCCACCGCAATCAAGCTGGCCGATGCACATCAGCGCGTGCTTTTGGTGAGCACCGATCCGGCCTCGAATGTCGCTCAGGTCTTCGGCATTACCATCGGCAATCACATCACGCCAGTGCTTGCCGTTCCCCATTTATCGGCCTTGGAAATCGATCCGCAAGCCGCCGCGCAAGTCTATCGAGACCGGATTATCGGTCCGGTACGCGGCGTATTGCCCGATACCGTGATCAAGAGCATAGAAGAACAGCTGTCTGGCGCCTGTACTACCGAGATTGCCGCTTTTGACGAATTTACCGGTTTGCTGACCAACCAGGATATTTTGCGCGATTATGATCACATCATCTTCGACACCGCGCCCACTGGCCACACCATACGCATGTTGCAATTACCGGGCGCCTGGTCAGGATTTCTGGAAGAAGGTAAAGGTGATGCCTCTTGTCTGGGGCCGCTGGCCGGATTAGAAAAGCAACGCGGACAATACCATGCGGCAGTCCAAGCCCTGTCTGACCCGGCACGCACCCGCATGATACTGGTAGCGCGGGCTCAAAGCGCCACCTTGAGGGAAGCTGCCCGCACTCACGAAGAATTAGCAGGCATAGGTTTCCACCGACAATATCTGGTGATTAACGGCGCGCTGCCAGAAACAGAAACTAACGGCGACCCCTTAGCTGCCGCTATATGGAAACGCGAGCAAGCCGCCATCAACAACATGCCTGAGCTGTTGCGCCACTTACCGACCGATTTCATTCCCTTACAGCCGTTTAACTTAGTCGGCCTGAACGCTTTGCGCAGCTTACTCACGGTTGATCAGGCACTGATGAATTCGCTGGTAATACAGGCATTGGCGACACCCATACGGCTTCCGGCAACACCTAACTTAGCCAGCCTGATCGATGGTTTGGCAGCAGATGGCCACGGCCTGATCATGACCATGGGCAAAGGTGGCGTTGGCAAAACTACCGTGGCAGCGGCAGTCGCGGTCGAACTGGCTAGCCGCGGCTACCCGGTGCACTTAACAACCTCGGATCCGGCTGCCCATTTAATCGAAACACTGGAAGGCACGCTAACGCATTTATCCGTCAGCCGGATCGACCCGCACGCCGAAACAGAACGTTATCGCCAGGAGATCATGGCGACCAAGGGCAAAAATCTTGATGCACAAGGCCGCGCACTGCTAGAAGAGGATTTGCGCTCGCCGTGCACTGAAGAGATCGCGGTATTTCAGGCTTTCTCGCGCATTATCCGTGAAGCCGGAAAAAAATTCGTCGTGATGGACACCGCCCCCACCGGTCACACCTTATTGCTGCTCGACGCCACAGGAGCCTACCATAGGGAAATCGAGCGCCAAATGGCCACCACCGGCTTGCATTTCACCACCCCGATGATGCAACTACAAGACCCTAGTAAAACTAAAATTCTCATCATTACCCTGGCAGAAACCACCCCGGTACTGGAGGCAGCAGGCCTTCAGGCAGATTTGCGTCGCGCCGGTATCGAGCCGTGGGCATGGGTAATTAATAATAGCCTGGCCATGGCACAGCCAAGCTCAGCATTGCTACGCCAGCGTGCCGCCAGTGAAGTCACGCAAATCAACGCCGTAGCAACGAGCTACGCGAAACAATGGGCGGTGATACCATTACTAGCCGAAGAACCGGTAGGCCTGGATCGTTTGAAAAAACTGGTTCATGCCTGAAAAGTGGCCGGAGCAACGGCAACAGCAACATACCAGGCTCGCCGGTCACGACTCCTCTTAAATCTGCTATGCTAAAAAAATGACTACTGATACCGACATCCAACTTAGCGGCCCTTTCAAGGCCACCGATTCAAGCGGCACCACCCACGAGGTGAAAGCCATCCGTATTTTTGACGAAGGCTATGGCATCATCGATGTCTATGTCGATTTTTCTGCTCCTATCGAAAACGGTTTATACAATGACCAAGTATTGTTAGGCCAGATCATGACGAAGCTGCGCAGCCTGGGCTACGTAGGGCCGGATTTTGGCCACAGCGATCTGGGCTTACAAGAAAGAAACCTGATCGTCTTGGAAGCCCCGGAAGAATTTTGCGCCTTCGCCACTCGGCACGGCTGGAAAAACCTGGCGGAAGAATTCGACGACGAAGACTGACGCAGTAAGCTTAATCACAGCATATCAACAAACTTCGGCCAGGCAACAACCCCTGGCCTTTTCTTTGCCACCGGGAAATACTCCGATGGCAGCCAAATTGTGATCGTTCTAGTCTTAGCGGTAGATGACGTCGAGGCCATTGCCACGATTGCAATCATAAAAATCGCCAGCCATACGTTTAAGAAGACGCTCATTCAGGGAATAAGTAGGTATAAGACACTGTCCCTACTATCAACGCTAGAAATCACAGAAAAAGTTCGGTATATCAAACGCCAGGACACAATGAGAACATCGCTAAAAAACAAAATAATCGAGGTCTGCAACAAAAAAATAGCCGCTAAAGGTGCACAGGTGGGCTTGTCTTTCTACGCATTTTTCGCCAACAAAAATGACGATCCGGAGTTACTGATGGAAGCGGCGACCTGGTGGATAACGACAAACAAATTCGACCACTTCGAGAAGGCGGTCAACATAAAACGCATCGTAGAGGCTATGCCAGATTAAGCATGATTTTAGATTGATGCTTTTTGATGGCGAAAAAATGGGCAAACGACGACTGTCAGTGCAAGCCCGTCTAGATGACATGCGGCTGCTCATGTTGTTAATCTTTGCTCTAGCGTGGATGCAAATTGATCCATATCAAATCATGATATAAAAATAATTTTTCAAACTCAAATAACAACATGAATTTCGAGAAAAAAACTATTATGGAAACCGGGTTTTTTGCACATTGCTCTCAATGAAAACCCTTACTTCCCAAGTGTGCTTATAGTGTTTTTATCGTTTTAAAAATATAAGAAAAAAGGACATAAAATGAACTCGTTCATTGCGCGATATTTCAAGTTACATAAACAGCAGATAATTTTTCTCATCACGTTAGTTCAAAGTTTATTTGTCCTGACAGATGCCTATGCCCTGCCATCGTTTGCCAGGCAAACTGGACAAAACTGTGTGGCTTGCCATGCCGGTGGACAATTTCCTGAACTGACCCCTTACGGCCGCATGTTTAAATTGACGGGTTACACCATAGGAACCAGGAGTATTCCTTTATCCGCGATGGGCGTTATTAGTTTTACAAAATCGAGTAACCCTGACCCGGCTGATCCGGCTTTTGCCAAAGATGCTGTGGCGCTGTTTCAAACCGGCAGCGTTTTTCTGGCAGGTAAGATCACGAATAATATTGGCGTATTTGCACAAGCGACTTATAACAACTACGATGCACAGAACCCTGACACCCTAAAATGGGAGGGGAAATTTGCATCCGACAATATGGATTTGCGCTATGCAGATCACTTTATTAATCCAGGTAATGATCTCATTATTGGTGCCAGTCTCAATAACAACCCTACTTTGGCAGATCCCTGGAACACTGCACCAGCCTGGATCACCTATGTACCCACCCAATTTGGCGTCACCGGACCAAGCACCGGGCCAATGATTTCGCAACTCGGGCAACAGGCCTCGGGCCTTAGCATGTACGCATTTTGGAACCATTTGCTGTACGCAGAGGTGTCAGCGTATCGCACCGCCAATGGTGTATTTTCTTTCATGAGCCAGGGTACCAAGAATGCTGACCAGACTAAATTAAGGGGCAACAATCCATATGTTCGCTTAGCGCTGAACCACGAATGGGGTGCGCACAATGCCATGCTCGGCGTATTTGGCATGAATGCAGATATTTACCCTGACAATCTGAATCCATCAGGCCCGACTACAAAATTCCGTGACCGCGGTGTTGATGCCCAATATCAGTACATTCTTGATCCGCATACAGTGACGGCACAATTAAGCTACATTAAAGAAACCATGAGCGGGGGCGATATTACCGGCTATGCGAGCAATGCATCCAACACGATCAATCAGCTTAAGTTAAAAGCAAGCTACATTTATCAGGCGAAATACGGCGCCAGCCTCAGCTACTTCTCAACGACAGGATCTCAAGACGCGACTTTATACAGCGCAAACGCCAGCTTGACACCGGATACACGCGGCTGGATACCTGAGATTTTCTGGACCCCGCATCAAAATGTCCGGGTCGGTGCCCAGTATTTTACTTTCGACAAATTTAACAGCGCATCAAGCAACTACGATGGTGCCGGCAGAAATGCCAAAGACAACAACACATTATTTGTCTATGTATGGGGAGCCTACTAAATGAACTACTTCTTCTCTCTTAAGGCTGCTCAGAAAAAGACAGCATTCGATGCTCGCGCCAAAGGCACTTTACGAGTGCTTTGCCTCACTGGCAGCTTGGCATTACTGGCACTGACTGCCGGTTGTAATTCGGTAGAAAGATCGCGTGACCTCAGCGATCAAAACGTACCGGGCCACGTGATGGCGCAACAAGTCTGCGCCAGCTGTCATGGCATGAACGGAACAGCGACCTCGCCCATATTCCCGAATCTGGCCGGACAACAAAAAGAATATCTTGTTGGTCAATTGAAGTCATATCGATCACATAACCGGTCTGACCCGGCAGGTTTTGAATATATGTGGGGCTTGAGCGCGCATTTGACAGATGAGCAAATTAATGGTCTGGCGGACTATTATTCATCAAAACAGCCGCTTCAGGGAGCGGCAACGGATACCACACGCTTTAACGAAGGTAAAAATATTTATGAAAATGGCATCAGTGCTAGTAACACGCCAGCTTGCTCAGGATGTCATGGTGCTGCGGCACAGGGGAATGGACAGTTTCCTCGCCTGGCAGGACAGCACGCGGATTATTTAATGAAACAATTGGAAGTATTTCAGAGATCAGACCAGCGGCCTGAAGGTGCCATAATGAAAACCATCGCACACGGATTGACATCAGAAAATATTAAAAGCGTGTCCCTCTATCTACAAGGGATGCCGCTTTAATTCTCAAAAAACAATCTTGTGCTGGTACGCAAATGCAGGAAGCGCAATGCGCGTCCTGCATTTTTCATTTGCAAATTCGAAACAAAGGCTTACTGCATATGCCAGCCATGGCTCACCGTAATGGATTGCCCGGTTAAGGCGTTAGAGCCAAATGACGCCAGAAATAACGCCGTCTGCGCTACGTCTTGCACCGTAGTAAATTCACCATCCACGGTTTCTTTCAGCATCACATTCTTGATGACATCGGCTTCTGAGATGCCCAATTCTTTGGCTTGCTCGGGAATTTGCTTATCGACCAGGGGCGTACGGACAAAACCAGGACAAATCACGTTAGCACGAATACCGTCTTTCGCCCCTTCTTTAGCGACGACTTTGGCCAGACCGATCAGACCGTGTTTGGCGGCAACATACGGCGCCTTCAATGGCGAGGCTTCATGCGAGTGGACTGAACCCATATAAATGATAGAGCCCCCTTTACCGCTGGCAATCATCGCCCGCATACAGGCGCGCGTGGTGAGAAACGCGCCGTCTAGATGGATGGCGATCAGCTTTTTCCAGTTATCCAGACTCAGATCGACGATAGGGCTGATGATTTGTATGCCGGCGTTACTGATCAAAATATCGACACCGCCGTAGGCCGCGAGCGCATCGGCGACACCTTGATCCACCTGCACTTCATCGGTGACATTCATTGCAACGGCCATGGCGGTGCCGCCGGCCTGTTCGATCTCTTTCGCGGTTGCCATTGCAGCTGCCAGTGCCATATCGGCAATAACGATTTTGGCCCCTTGCCTGGCATATTCGATGGCGATTTCTTTGCCGATGCCACTGGCGGCACCGGTGATGATCGCGACTTTATCCTTGAGTAACATGGGATGTCCTGTACTGTGAAGTTAACTTCGACGGAGTGAGATAATCGTAAGCGACGGTGCCATAAGGCAAGGTCAGATCGGCCAGAATATGCACCGCAGAAAGCACTTCCAACACCGGCAAACCCGCTACCGGAGCCAATGCATGAGAGTTCAGGTCCAAAGCACCGGGGCCGCCCCAAGCACCTTTAATGACGATATCGGTCAGGCTGTATTGCACCAGTTCGCAAATACGTGGTGTGCCATCGACATGCGGAATAATTTTCAACAGAAAACTCGGTGCCGACATCGACGCTTTAATCGCTGCGACATCGAGTGTGGTGTGTTTAAAACCCATCGTACCGGTTGCGACCCGGAAGTCGCTATAGTCCAGCGTTCCGATCAATGTATCTTTATGCACGCGCAGTTCCGGCTCCCCCAGTTTTTTCGGAAAGCCCCACAGCTCACGTCCGGCGGCAATCGGTGGATGATCATTGAGGTACATGCTGTGCACATAACTGCCTGCAACACCATCGAGTGTCACCGGAATCACCTGCCCCGATTCACAATAATGCCCAAAACCGGTGGAGTCTGGCATGTTGATGAATTCAAATTTGACTACCGGCGCGGCCATCTTCAGCGGCGCAGGTATAATTTTTTGCAATAATTCGGGATCCGTCCTATAGGTAATGATCAGATACTCACGGTCAGTGAAGCGATATGGCCCCGGAGGAAACGCAGAATTACTGTATGGCATCGCGAAAGCATTGCTACGAATTTCATCTTCAGTCATACACCCGCCTATTCTTGTGGAAGTTCGTGAATGATCAAGCCGGCATGCGGCGGTAAAGGCTGCAGCCAGGCTTTATGTTTTAAGGCCCGCTGACAATCATGCACACCAGCATCCCAGCGCGTCTGTACGGTACTGGCGCTAAAATCCACATCCTTGAAATAATGATCGCCCGGCAAGGCCTTCATGATCAGATGAACGACATTGATGGTGTGATCACAACCGAGCCTGATTAATGGCATCAGCTCTGTATTCTGGCGCCCGGCAGCAGGCAAATGCTCAGACAGGGTGCGTATAGCACGCTGCATATCCTGAATTTTCTGGTGCATCAGTAATTGCTCTTTTGAGCGACTGGCATACTGAATACTTTTATAGCGGGTCATCGCGTCGGCAATCGATGCCGGTCTGGTTTCGGTGGGGTCCCACAAATCTACCATGAAGCATAACGCGTCGGCACCGGCCTCATCTTCCAGAAAAACGTCCAGCGGTGAATTGGAATACACACCGCCATCCCAGTAAGCACGGCCATTAATTTGTATCGGCGGAAAACCCGGCGGCAGCGCACCGCTAGCCATGATGTGTTCGGCGGTGATGATGTCTTTTTTATTATCAAAGATCACCCCCTGGCCGTTATCGATATCGACGGAGCAGACACTAACCCATCTTTGTCACATTTTTGCCCATTTCCCCTGCCAAAGCTCCGCAAACCCGCATGAATGCTCAGTCTTGACGGAAAAGCCGTTTGTTGTGCCATAATATTTTGTAACATGCGTGATTTCAGCTTGACTCTGGTGT
>JBBQNW010000131.1:0-8248 GCA_038330335.1 Burkholderiales bacterium
CTCCTGTTATGTTTTAAGTGTGCGTCCAAAAAAAGGGGCCGGGGCCGTTACATTTTTTGTGTTTTACTTTTTGCGCCACTTGAGTGTGCATCGCGAAACTTACGTCATGCTTTCTTGAAACTTACGCAAACTTACAGAAAGGAGATTTTTTCTACAAATTGTCTTGTTTTTAAAAAAATTAACGGAAATAGAAGAGAAGAGTAAACATAAGCTAATCAGCAAATCAGTAAGTAAATTACCAAGTAAAAATAATTTGCGAACGGTCGTACTAAAATATGCTATTCTGTTTTTCGAACACCTTGAACACTTCGTTGTTGTAGTTGCCATCATATTTTTTAGTCCGTCAGTTTTTTTAAATTCATCAGAATATTCATCTAAAACCATCAGGAGACACACATGTCAGATGCAGTTATCGTATCCACCGCTCGTACCGGCCTTGCAAAATCTTGGAAGGGATCGTTTAACATGACTCATGGCGCCACACTCGGCGGACATGTGTTGGCAGCAGCGATAGAGCGCGCCAACATTGATGCCGCCGAGGTGGAAGACGTGATCATGGGTTGTGCCACACCAGAAGGGGCAACCGGTAGTAACATCGCGCGCCAGATCGCTTTGCGCGGTGGTTGCCCGGTAACTACCGCAGGCATGACAGTCAATCGTTTTTGCTCTTCCGGCTTGCAAACTATCGCCCTGGCAGCGCAACGTATCATCGCCGGCGAAGGCGATATTTATGCCGCTGGCGGTGTGGAATCGATTTCCTGCGTACAAAACGAAGCCAATACCCACATGATCATTGATCCGTGGCTAAAACAACACAAACCAGAAGTTTACTGGCCGATGTTGCAAACGGCAGAAACGGTCGCCAAACGTTACAACATCGCCCGTGAACGTCAGGATGAATATGGTGTGCAAAGTCAGTTACGCGCTGCCGCCGCGCAAGCTGCAGGTTTATTTAACGCAGAAATCGTGCCGATGACGACCATCATGGGCGTGGCCGATAAAGCGACAGGAATGCTGATCACGAAAGAAGTGACTATTTCGTCAGATGAAGGTATCCGCGCCGATACCACGCTGGAAGCGGTTTCCAAAATCCGTTCCGCGGTTCCCGGTGGCGTAATTTCAGCCGGAAATGCCAGCCAATTCTCAGACGGTGCATCGATCGCTATTGTAATGAATAGCAAAGTGGCCGAAGCAAAAGGTCTGCAACCCCTGGGTATTTTCCGTGGTTTCGCCATTGCTGGCTGCGAACCGGACGAAATGGGTATTGGTCCGGTCTATGCCATTCCTAAATTACTCAAAAAAGCCGGATTAAAAGTCTCTGATATCGGCTTATGGGAATTGAATGAAGCATTTGCGGTACAAGTTTTGTACTGTGCAGAAAAATTAGGCATTCCTATGGATAAGCTCAACGTCAATGGCGGTGCAATTGCGGTAGGTCATCCTTACGGCGTATCCGGTGCGCGCCTGACCGGCCATGCGTTGATCGAAGGTAAGCGTCGCGGTGCCAAATTTGTCGTCGTCACGATGTGTATCGGTGGCGGGCAAGGCGCGGCTGGCTTGTTTGAGGTGGTCTGACGCGAGCGGGATTTTTTGATCGGATTGGCTGTTCATGCTGCGCTTACATCTCGATACTGCCTGCTTATATACGCGTATAGACAGGCAACACAAAAATGTGGAAGTACGCATGAACCGCTTTTATTTTTAACGAATTTCAGAGCAGGATCGCTATGCAATCCAAAATCATTCCTCGTCGTGATCTCGATTTTTTACTGTATGAGTGGCTCAACGTCGAGTCACTGAATCAACGCCCGCGTTTCGCCGAGCATACGCGTGAAACTTTCAATGCCGCTTTAGATACTTGCGAACAAATCGCGACCAATCTATTTGCTCCCCACAATAAGAAAAGCGATCAGAACGAGCCGCATTTCGACGGCGAACTCGTGCACATGATTCCCGAAGTCAAAATCGCGCTCAATGCGTTTTGTGAAGCCGGTCTGATGGCGGCGGGCCAGGATTTTGAGCTGGGTGGAATGCAGTTGCCCTGTGTCGTTGAGAAGGCCGGTTTTGCATATTTTAAAGGTGCCAACGTCGGCACCTCATCGTATCCGTTCCTGACGATAGGTAATGCCAATACCCTTATGAAATGCGGCACGCCTGAGCAAATCGAGATGTTTGCCAAGCCGATGCTGGAAGGGCGCTTTTTCGGCACTATGTGTTTATCGGAACCACAAGCGGGTTCAAGTTTGTCCGATATCCTTACCCGTGCAGAAGCGCAAAGTGATGGCACTTACCGCCTGACCGGTAACAAAATGTGGATTTCTGCCGGCGAACATGAATTATCAGAAAACATCGTGCATCTGGTCCTAGCCAAGGTGCCGGATGAGAACGGCAAGCTGATTCCCGGTGTTAAAGGCATCTCCTTATTTATCGTCCCGAAAAAAATCGTCAATCGTGATGGTTCATTAGGCGAGCGCAATGATGTGGTGTTGGCCGGCCTGAATCATAAAATGGGCTATCGCGGCACCACAAATTGCCTGCTTAATTTTGGCGAAGGCAAGTTCACGCCTGAAGGCAAGGCAGGCGCCATCGGTTATCTGGTCGGCACTTTGCACAAGGGCCTGGCGAATATGTTTCACATGATGAATGAGGCGCGTATCGGTGTCGGCCTTGGCGCCGTCATGCTGGGCTATACCGGCTATCTGCATTCGCTTGACTATGCACGTAATCGCCCCCAAGGCCGAAACCCCCAGGCAAAAGATCCGGCGACACCGCAATTGCCGATTATTCAGCACACCGATGTCAAGCGTATGTTGCTGGCACAAAAAACCTATGTCGAAGGTGGTTTGGCGCTGACACTGTATTGCGCCCGTCTGGTGGATGAGGAACGTAGCGCCAGCACGCCGCAAGCGTGTGCGCAGGCATTATTGCTGCTGGATATTTTGACCCCGATCGCCAAATCCTGGCCCTCGCAATGGTGTCTGGAAGCGAATAATCTGGCAATACAGGTTCACGGTGGCTACGGCTACACACGTGAATACAATGTTGAGCAGTTTTACCGCGACAATCGGCTTAATCCCATCCATGAAGGCACGCACGGCATACAAGGCCTTGATCTGCTGGGGCGTAAAGTCATTATGCAAGACGGCGCAGCCATGCAAGCCCTGGCGACCGAAATACAATCGACCATTACCCGAGCGATAGGGCAGGCTGAGTTAAGCGATTACGCACAAGCTTTATCGCTGGCATTGCGTCGCCTGGCCATGGTGACGCAGCAATTGTATGGGGCCGACGATGTCAGTAAGACACTGGCGAATGCATCGCTGTATTTAGAGGCATTTGGCCATATTGTCATGGCCTGGGTCTGGCTGGAACAAGCACTGTTGTCGTTAGATAAACATACGCGACATGATGCTGACTTTTATGCTGGCAAATTACAAGCATGTAAGTATTTTTATCAATGGGAACTGCCGAAAGTACATCAGCAGCTCGATTTGCTAGCAAGTCTGGATACCACCACACTGGATATGCAGGATGCCTGGTTTTAATAGGCAGCTTGAGTGCGCTGCCCATTGAGCGCAAAGCGTTTTATCAGTTGCTGCAACAAAGCAAAGGGCACGTAGATATACCGCCTTACTTTAATAATCACAACAATCATAACAATCATAACAATGACGGAGACAGCATGACTCAGATCGTACGTAGCGTAAAACAATTATTTGATCTCACAGGAAAAACAGCATTAATTACCGGTGGTTCGCGTGGGCTGGGTTTGCAAATGGCCGAAGCGCTGGGTCAGCAAGGCGCCAAAGTCGTGCTGTCGTCGCGCAAGCAATCTGATCTGGATGAGGCCGTCACACATCTGAAAAGCCTGGGTATCGACGCCAGCGCAATTGCTGCCGATCTTGGTCAGGACAGCGCGATCAAGCCATTGGTCGACGAAGCATTAGCACGTCTGGGGCATATCGATATTCTGATCAATAATGCCGGCGCCACCTGGGGCGCCCCGGCTGAAGACCACCCGGTGGAAGCCTGGGACAAGGTGATGAATCTGAATATCCGCAGTATTTTCATGATGTCGCAAGAAGTCGGCAAGCGTTCCATGATTCCGCGCAAATCTGGCCGCATTATCAATATTGCCTCGATTGCCGGGTTATCAGGTAATGCGCCCGGCACTATGCAAACGATCGCTTACAACACGTCGAAAGCGGCGGTGATTAATTTTACCCGCACGCTGGCAGGCGAATGGGGCGTGTATGGTATTAACGTCAATGCGATAGCTCCGGGCTTCTTCCCGTCCAAAATGACGAAAGGTATTTTGGAGCATCTGGGTGAAGAAAAACTCTCGAAAGACGCACCGCTGCAACGCATCGGTGATGACGAAGATCTAAAAGGCGTCACCATGTTGTTTGCCTCGGATGCCGGCAAGCACATTACCGGACAAACCTTAGCGGTGGATGGTGGCGTCTCTGCCGTGTAACGAGGGGGCAATAGCATGGACCATCCAGCAAATTTACCAGGTCAGCCACCAGTCCAATTAGTGATACCGCAGCCGACACCCTCATTGAATCCTTTTTTACATGATCTCGGGGTCGAGTTTTTAGAAATGGAAAACGGCCGCGCTAAGCTGGGCCTGGATCTGACCGAGCGTCACATGAATAGCTGGCAGATCACGCATGGCGGCGTCATGATGACTATGCTCGATGTCGTCATGGCGATGGCGGGACGCTCTTTGTGTGAAGAGCTCAAAGGCGTCGTCACGGTGGAAATGAAAACCAGTTTTCTGCAACCTGGCGGCATACCGGGCGGAAGAATCGAAGCCCGCGGCCACGCCTATCATCGCACCAGCACCATGTGTTTTTGCGAGGGTGAAGTCTGGAACGGCGACAAACTCATTGCCAAGGCAATGGGGACATTTAAGTATTTGCGCCGCTTAAAGTCCGGTGAAAACATGAAAAAACTGTGCGGGAGCGATTGAGTCGGCAGCGCCAAAATCACCTGCAACGAGTTCTGGCAGCATTAACATAAAATAATTAATCATTGGAGATATGATGACAACGACATACCAACGCATCGTGCTTGCGTCTCGTCCAAGCGGCGAAGTGAGTGCAAATAACTTTCGTCTTGAAACCGTCCCGGTGCCTGAACTGAAAGATGGCGAAGTACTAATTCGCAATCATTATTTGTCACTCGATCCCTACATGCGCATGCGTATGGAAGACACAAAAAGCTACGCCGCGCCGCAAGCGATAGGCGAGACCATGATCGGTGGCACGGTCGGTGCAGTAATGGCGACCAAAAATCCTAAATTTGCCATCGGCGATCAGGTCATCGGTATGTTGGGCTGGGCTGAAATGGGCGTGTCGGACGGCGTGCTGTTACGCAAAGTCGATACCACCCATATCCCCTTATCGGCGTATCTCGGTTCCGTAGGCATGCCAGGCATGACCGCCTGGTATGGCCTGACCCAAATCATGCAAGCCAAAGCCGGCGAGACAATTGTGGTGTCCGCCGCCAGCGGTGCGGTCGGCAGCGTAGTCGGTCAATTAGCCAAGCTGCGCGGTTGCCGTGCCGTGGGAATTGCCGGTGGTGCCGAAAAATGTGCGTATGTGGTGAATGAACTTGGCTTTGATGCCTGTATCGACTACAAAGCCGGAAATCTACAAGCTGACCTGGCTGCAGCGACCCCCGACGGGATTGACGCGGTTTTTGAAAACGTCGGTGGTGAGATTTTTGATGCCTGTCTGGCACGGATGAATCCGTTTGGGCGTATTGCTTTGTGCGGCATGATTGCGGGCTACGATGGCGAACCTTTGCCGATCAAAAATACCCGGGTACTGCTGACGATGCGCCTGACGATGCGCGGCTTTATCGTTTCGGAGCATATGGATTTATGGCCTCAGGGTTTGAAAGAGCTGGGGGGATTAGTCGCAACAGGTAAGCTGAAATTCCGTGAATCCGTTGCCCCCGATCTGGCTGCGGCACCAGAGGCATTTGTTGGTTTGCTGAAGGGCAAAAACTTCGGAAAACAACTGGTGAAGCTGAACGCTACTGCCAGTTGAGGAAAAATATATGGCCGAGATTATTTTTCATCATTATCCCGTTTCACCTTTTTCAGAAAAAATCCGTCTGATTTTTGGCTATAAAAAGCTTAGTTGGAAGTCGGTGATGATCCCGTCTATCATGCCAAAGCCAGACGTACTGGCCTTGACAGGAGGGTATCGCCGTACGCCCATTATGCAAATCGGTGCTGACATCTATTGTGATACAGCGCTGATCGCTGAGGTACTGGAGCAGCTTGCCCCTGACCCATCCATATATCCGCCGGCGATTGCCGGATTGGCAAAAACGCTGGCGCAATGGGCAGATACCACCTTGTTCTGGACCGCGATTGCCTATACTTTTCAACCGGCAGCCATGCCGGGAATTTTGGGTGATATTACTCCCGAGCAAATGAAAGCCTTCGGCGCGGATCGTGCCGCCATGCGCGCTAATGCACCACGTATGGCATTACCCGAAGCCACCAGTCAACTTCAGGAATATCTGCGGCGCCTCGCTGACATGCTGGCCGGTGGCAATGCCTGGTTATTGGGTGCTGACGCCTGTATCGCGGATTTTTCGGTGTATCACGCGCTGTGGTTTGCGCGCCGGGTGCCGGCCGTTGCCGGCATCTTCAATGTCCATCCAGCATTGCTGGCATGGATGGACAGAGTGGCGGCGATCGGTCACGGTCAGTTTGAAAAGATGCGCAGTGAACAGGCGCTGCAGCTAGCGCATGAGCAGCAGCCTGCCGACACCACACAGAAAGCTTTTAACGACAGCCATCAGATTCCATTGGGTGAACGCGTGGCGATTATGCCTAGTGACTATGCCTTAGATCCGGTGGTGGGTGAACTGGTGATCTGTGCTGATAACGAACTAGCGATAAGACGCACAGATGAACGTGCAGGAACCGTAGTAGTGCATTTTCCGCGCATCGGCTTTCAGATGAAACGTGCCGATTAGCGCCCAAAACAAGAAAAAATAAATCATTCCCAGGAGATAATAATGAAAGTATTTAAAGACAGAGTGGCGGTAATTACTGGCGGCGGCAGCGGATTCGGTCGTGAGTTTGCCCTGATCGGTGCCCGTCTGGGCATGAAACTAGTGTTGGCGGATGTACAACAAGATGCGCTTGATAAAGTCAAAGCCGAACTCGAAGCTTTGGGGGCGGAAGTGCTGGCGGTGCGCTGTGATGTACGCTATGCCGAGCAGGTGCAAGCCTTGGCAGATGCGACGATGGCGCGTTTTGGTGCCGTCCATCTGTTGTTTAATAATGCCGGTGTAGGCTCAGGCGGGCTGATCTGGGAAAACACCCAAGCCGATTGGGAATGGGTATTGGGCGTTAATTTATGGGGTGTGATTCACGGCGTACGTATTTTTACCAATTTAATGCTGGAATGCGCCAAAAAAGACCCGCATTACGAAGGGCATATCGTGAATACGGCGTCAATGGCAGGTTTGCTCAATGCCCCGACCATGGGAATTTATAATGTTTCCAAGCACGCCGTCGTGTCGTTGTCGGAAACCCTGTTTCAAGACCTCGATTTAGCACAGGCACCCATCGGGGCATCAGTCTTGTGTCCGTATTTTGTTCCTACCGGTATTAGCCAGTCTCAGCGCAATCGTCCAGATGATGTTGCATCCACGACCGCGACAGCAAGTCAGAAAGCGGCACAAGTGATGTCCGATAAAGCCGTGTCTTCTGGCAAAGTGACGGCGCAAGAAGTGGCGGAAAACACCTTCAATGCAATCCGCGACGGTCAGTTTTATATTTACTCGCATCCGTCCGCTCTGGGTAATGTACAAGAACGCATGGAAGATATTATTACTCAGCGCAATCCGGGCGATCCTTACAAGGCGGCACCCCACATCCGTGACATGTTACGCGCCAAAATGAAAGCCGATTAGTCGCCTGATTACTAGCTATAGTTTCAAAGCGGAGCACATACTTGCTGTGGTCTAATTTGCCCGGACACCTCAATAGGTGGAAAATCCACCATTCGAGGAGTATTACATGGCAAGACAGCGTAAGACGTTCGACACCAGCTTGAAACTGGAAGTCGTCCGCATGATCAAGGAACAGGGGCTGAGCGTGCAGAACGTCAGCCAGACAATGGACATCGGCCCGACGGCGATTCGGCGCTGGGTGGAGCAGTACAGCGCGGAGCAAAATGGCCAACCAGGCATTGGTAAGCCATTGACGCCCGAG
>JBBQNW010000132.1:0-8232 GCA_038330335.1 Burkholderiales bacterium
CTTAAGTTTATTAAGCAGATCAAGCAGATCAAGCAGATCAGGAAGTTATTAAATTAAAAACATGATTGAAGCTCTGGCTGTTTTGACCCTGCAGAGTTTTCAACTGCCGGTGTAGTTATGCTTGAATTCCCCTTACATTTATTCAGCCAAATATGCCATGCAGATACCAGCGTGCATCTTTGTCGGTATCTGCCTGCTGCATGGAAGGGCTGATGCGTTCGCGATAGATCCAGCAGCGCAGATGTGCGGTGTTTTCTGCCACAAAGTAATCACGGGTGACTAACTGGCCGTTCCACCAACCAGCTTCTATCCTTTCTGCCGGCGATACCAGTCTGAGCGGGCTGTTATAGCAAGGGCGATGCTGGCGTACTTCCAGTGGCAGGGGCTGCGCCAATAGCCAGGCGGGGCGGTTCATCATGTTGCTGGCCTGTTCCGGCAGAGTTGCCAGCTTACGGGTGTGCATCACTGAGACCCAGTTGTTGGCCACTTCTGGCCGGTAGTCTGCAAGCGGTGCCGCTTGTAATACTTGATCTGCCCCCAGCCTTGCCACCAATAACTCCAATAAACGATGGTGCTCTTCCCTGGTGCCGCCAGGTTCAGGAAACAACGAGGCACTCGGTGCTTGCATTGCTTCAAGTTCAGTCGCCTGCAAACTTAAGGCAATGACAGGCGCATCGAGTAGTAGTTGTCCCAAGTGCTCTCTTACTAAGCGGCTTAAATATTCTTCGTGCCAGGTGGCTTCTGCCAGGCTAATCTCTAGTCGGGTGGGGGCGATAGCCAGCCGGCCGCGCTCATGTTCTAACTGAAATTGAATTTTTGTTGTGGCCAGTTGTTGTTTAGATAGCCATCCGCATAATTGCAACAATAAAATCCGGGCAAAATTGAGTATGCTTTCCGCGTGTTCTATCCGATCCGGCAGCTCTGTCCGTGCGCTAAATTGTGACGGTACTTCCAGCCACTGATATAACTCATCTGTGTCGCCATAAGCACAATCGAGAGCCGTTAGCATCGTTTTACCGCAACGTCTTTGTAAGCCCGCACGCGGTAATTGACGTAAAGCAGCAAGCTGCTGGCAGCCTATCCCTTGCAGCCATGCTAGCCATGGGGCTGCTGCGGGCAAGAGCTCAACTGGTAATTTATCAAGATGATGTGGCAGCCGGCGTAAGCTAAGGCAATAGCGGGCGCGGCGCTGCCGGATAAATGCCGCTTGCGCCAATAGCCATGCACCTTGCGCAGTCACAGCACAGCCCAGAGTGACACTCATACCCATTGCTGCGATGGTTTGCAGCACTTTTTTACACAAGTGACGAATGCCGCCAAATAAACGCAGGCTGGCACCGACATTGATCAGTATGCTGGCCGGTGCCGCGATGACCAGCTGAGGCGAATACTGCAATAAAGCCATCGCCACAGTCTGCAGGCTTGCATTTTCACGGATGAGATCACGCGCATAAAAGTGCGCATCAGGCAAGAGCATTTGGACGCTGCCACGACGCATTCCTGCTTGCACGCCGGCCGCTTGCGCATCGGCAGACATCGCCATGACGCGATTCTGTTCCAGCACTACCGTGGTTCTGCCAATCTCAGGGCTAGCACCAACTGCATGATGAGAAGTGACACCCGCGTTGGTCTCGTTGTTGCCATGAGCGCGGTGTTTTGTCTGCCAGTTGGGTATAAATACCTCAATGGGAAGCATAGGCAGATACAGCGCCAGCCAGAGGCGCGGTAATGCCTGTGGTGGCGTGCCTGCTTGCTTCAATCGTGCTATCTGCATAAATATGCTCGGTTGAAAACATGGAAGAAAGCGCGGGTACTGATAAAAATAATGGAGCCTGCCTTTGTATTCCGCGACGCTTGATAAAATCAATTTGTAAGCCATGCATCACCATATGGATTTTGAGTCGCAATGGTGCTGGCGAGGCCGTCAGGGCATAGTCAGGTGGCCGTATCATGCAAAACAGTGTTTGCCCGCCTTGGGCAGCCAGATGTAAACGACGTAAGGATTCTGTTTTTATCTGGTTTTGCCAGAATAGCAGAGCACTGCAACTGCCATTGCGCAAAATTTGTTCGGCTGCCCATAGCGCATCGCTATGTTTCTGGCAACGTATCCACAACAGTTTGGCCGCATCGATACCTAATGCCGACATGGCCAATGCCTGTGGCTGATAGGGTGGTTGTAGTAAGGCAATATGACCTTGTTTCAGGCTCGCCAGGGCTGGCTGTAATAGCTGTATTTCTGCGCTGCCGCGATGCTGGATAAACAATTCTGTCAGCGCGCCCATCGGCCAGCCACCCCCGGGAAGCTCTGCCGAAAGTGCTTCATAGCCACTGGCAAGATACTGACCCATGCCGCGGGCGAGCTGAGATGCACGCCAAAGCGAGGGGTGTATTGCCTCTGGGGCAGGGACGGGGTTTGTCTTCATTACGTATGTGATTAGTTGCGCTGCTAGTCAGTAGCAAGTAAATGGTAGGTGCGTGGCAAGTAAGTGGTAACTAAGCGGTAACTAAGCGGTAACTAAGTTCGCCGGGTTCTTGACAGGCACTTTATTCATTATTGATGAGTTGAATTAAAACTACTGTATATTTAATCAGTATAGTGGATTATTCCGACAAATTCAAAGTTTGTTATGAGCTGTTGTTAAATAGAGGAAGAATTTGTGAAAATAATAAACACTGATTGCATATACAGTATTTTATGCTAAAGTATGAAACATGCAGTATCGGTTGACAGCCACCCTTGACGGAATTGACTTATTCACGAATACGGAGATAGACCCAAATGACTAACCTCGAACATTCTTTTGATGCACGTTTTAGCATGCAATTCGCACCGACTTCTTTCTTGATGCGCTTGGGGCGACGTGAGATTTTTGTTTGTCTTGATTTCAGACAGCGTGCTTACCGTGTCAATCCCCTGGTCGATTGCTCTACCGGCATACAAGCGGGACATTTGGAAATATTGCTGTGCCGCAAATGGCTGGTGATTTTATCTAAAGCGAAGTGGTAAATAAGCAATGCCCGGGCAGAGTAGCTTGCTGTTAGTGATTTCAAATACGGCTTGAGTGCCAGCTATCTTCCCGTAGACGGGTTTAAGATGCCGTTGGCTGATGCTGTAAGGCGACTGCGCCAGCATAGCCAGATGGTAAATTCAGACTGCGGACCTGGCAATCTGCCAGCGTGCGCTCTAGCTGTGGCGACCATTCGGATACAGCGATGCCGTGGCACTTTAGTCTGGCTTCGTGAGAGGCCCATAGCAAAGAAAAGTGGCCGGCTTGCTGATCAGGCGGCATGCTGGTAATCGCCAGATAAGCCCGTGGTCCCAGATACAGTTGGGAAACAGACCGCCAATCTATCTCGGGGTCAATCAGAACGATATCCAGCCCGACCTTGCTATCTGGCGCAACAGCGGCAATCGATAAGCCTGTTTCATGGCTGATAGAGAAATGCACCGAGAGCTTGGCAGCCCGAGTGATTGTATTATTGACAGTGTGGTGGTTGTTATTAATATTACTATTGACACTGTCGTTACTGCGGTCGTTAATGCTGCCGTTACTATTCATGGGTGGGCGTGTCTGCGGTTCTGGCAAGACGATCAATCCATTTCTGCCGGGGCGCTGGCCTGGTACATGCGCCAGGGCCAGCTGCTCTGCCTGGCAGCCAAATGCAGAACAAAGCACATCGCTTAGCGCGGCTCTGATGTGTTGCCGGTTCACATCACGACTGGCGGTTGTTTGCGTCTGAATACTCAGTATGCTGAGTTTCCGGCCACGGATGTTTGGCCAGATCAACTCGCGTTGCTCTGGCCATGAATACACCGCTTGATGGCGCATGCGCTTATCCTTATCTTCAGCCTTACTTAGCCTTACTTAGCCTTACTTAAGCTTGCGCAATCGCCGCCGGGCAGCCGCGCCAGCTTGATTTGGCCGGAATATATTCGCCTTTCATCACCAGGGTCAGCGCGCCAAGTTTGGCGTCATCCCCAACTACAGCGCTATACAATACGGAACTGCGTGGCCCCATGTATACCCGCTCGCCAATGCTGATGATGTCTATCTTCATGACGCGGTCTTCAAATAAATGCGTTTGCGGACAAGCCAGCGCATTGACTTCACTGTAAGAGCCGATGTTGACACAATCAAATTCGGTAATGTCGGTCGTGTCCAGATAGACGCCTTTTCCTATTTTGCATCCCAATAGATTAAACATGACAGGTAACCATGGTGTGCCACGCAGGTAACGTAAAAAATTAGGCACGGCAATACCTTCATACAGATTGGTCACCGCCTCCGAAAACCAGACAAATCGGGTCCACATCGGCGTGCTACTTTTCTGGTAACGGAAGATCAGTAGCCATTTCAATATGAGGACAAACGCAAAACAGCCAACGCCATACAATAATCCTGACAGCGCCAGGTAAAACACCACCTCAGCCCAGCGATCATCGGCAGCCAAGGGCATCAGATCAAGTACTATCGTATACCCGACGGCCGTTACCATTGCGTGGGGGGCGATAATGCGAAAAGTTTCCACAAGAGTACGCCCCACTCGCCGATACACTGAAGGGTGGAACGTCAGTGCTTCAGGGAAGCCTTTTACCACTTCGCGCGCAGGCAAATTGATAGCTGGTGAGCCCAGCCAGGTATCGCCGGGGCGCATCTGCTCATTGGTGGGGGCGCTACTGTGCACGCCGATCAGGACATTTTCAGGCAGGATGGTGCCATCAGGAATATACGCCCCGTTTCCGACAAAGCTGCGACGCGAAATAACGGTGGCTTGCATACTCATCCATCCGCCATCAATCTGCTCGTCCCCTAATAGTACGGCATCGGCGATGAAGGTCTCATCGCCTAAGGTCAGCATGTCCGGCACTACCCCAAGCGCGGTCGAAATTTCGGCTCCTTTGCCCACCTTGGCACCTAGCAAACGGTACCAGAAAGGGGCGTAGACCGTGGCGTAGACACCATGTAAAACATACAGACTGGACTCCTGAATTTGATTCACCAGCCATTTGCCGCAATAGGTATTGCCATGCACCGGATATCTGCCAGCTTTTAATTTTGGCAAGACACTCCAGCGTATGCCAGCCGACAGCAGTGCGGTGCAAATAATCAGTACCGCCGTGGCCGGGAAGGCTAGTAAGAAATATTTACTTAGTTGAAATGGAATCGAACTACCTTGCAGCCATGGAAATGAGTCGACGTTATCAATTAAATCGATTGTCACAAAACTTGGAAACACCGGTAAAAAAAACAGGGCACTAATGAGTAAGCTGCCAAAAACAAAAAACACCGCTTCACCAGCCAGACGTAAACGCGATACGGATGGCCGTGCTGGCATGGCGCCGGCGTCAAATGCCCCCATATCATGTGCCGGCGAACCGCGCCAGACACGGTGCGCGGGAATGGACTGGCCTTCGCTTAAGGCGGATTGTCCTTCCAGGTGGCCAAAATCGGCAATTGAGGTACCACCTTCCAGCACAGAGTAAGAGCCGACGCAGGCCTCGTTGCCCAGGCTGATGATGCCCAACCTTAATTCACCATGTTCAATTCTGGCGTTTTCAAAATTACTTGCGTTACCGATACTAACCTTGTCGCCGATATGTAATAAATCGGGTGCGCGCAAAGTAATCGAGCCGATATTGACGTCGTTACCGACTTTGGCCCCCAAGGCTCTGAGCCACCAGACATACAGGGAGGAGCCGCTGAGCATATACACGGGCGCCGCTTCGACCAGACGATCGGCCAGCCACCAGCGAAAATAGGTGAGCCCCCATAGCGGATAACGACCGGCTTTCAGGCGTCCGGCGATCAGCCATTTGCCGGCGATCGCAACACCGAACTCGAGTAAAGTAAGCAATAGAAAAACACCGACTGACAGAAAAATTGCCCGCGCAATAGAGTCGCCCGGGTCACCGGTAAGAAAATGGTAGGCAAAAAAAGGCGACAGCCATTGCATCATCCGCATTGCCACTAACCAGGGGATCGCAATCGCCTGCGCCGCACCGCACAGCCAGCGCTTAAGTCCCGATGGCGGCGTCCATGCTACCGTTTGCGCCGCACTTGCCCCCGTGCTCTGGGATAACGCCAGTACCGAGCCAATCTGGCCCAGGTGTCTATGCTGGTATATGTCACTGATCTTGAAATAGGCAAACCTGGCATCCGCGCGTAAGGCCGATACCAGGCGGGCCGCCAGTAAAGAGTGGCCGCCCAGGTCAGAGAAGAAATCCAGTTCTCTGCGAATAGGCTGGCCTGGGAATAATTTGTTTAAGGCGGCAAACAAAACCTCTTCAGCGGGGTTGTCCGGGGTGTCGGAGTCAGTGGCCAGCGTTAGCGCCGTTAATTGCCGGTTTTTGAGCTCTTTTCTGTCGATTTTTCCCGAGGTCAGGCGCGGCATTTCGGTCAGACTTTCAAATCGGCCCGGTACCATATATGGCGGTAATACCGCTGCCAGTGCCGCGCGTAACTTTGCGCTCGACAGCGTGGTGTCAGGCTCCGGCACAATAAAAGCGGTTAAATGATCGATGCCGTCTTCCTGGCGCAACACCACTGCCACCGTGCCGACCCCGGCTTGTTGCGCTAACACTGCTTCTATTTCACCCAGTTCTACCCTGAAGCCGCGAATTTTCACCTGATCATCCGAGCGCCCCAGGCATTGCACACTACCGTCGGCAGTAATCCGCGCCAAATCGCCAGTCCGGTACAGGCGTTGGTCATGGGCTTGGCTGTCCTGACTGGCCCACGGGTTTTCCAGGAATTTTTCTGCACTCAGCTCAGGCCGGCCCAGATAGCCTTCTGCCACACCGGGGCCGGTGATGCAGAGTTCACCGGTCTCACCGCGCGGCAGCAGTTTTAAGCCATTTTCCACGGCCGGGTCAATCACCAGCAAACCATAGTTGGGCAGGGGACGGCCGATATTTACCGGCACATTAATCTGTAGTTCTGCCAGACTGGCAGAGACTGTGGTTTCGGTTGGCCCATAGGTATTAAACAGCTGCCGGCCCGGTGTTGCCCACCTGGCTACCAGGGTTTCGGGGCACATTTCGCCGCCCAGATTGATGATGCGTAAAGACGGAATATCCTGATTGAACAAGGCCAGCAAGGTCGGTACGGCATGCAATACCGTGACCTGATTTTGTTGTAAGGCTTGTGGTAAGGCGTCCGGATCGACCGCTACTTCTCTTGGCGCTATCCATAAACAGGCGCCGACCAGATAGCTGATCCAGATTTCTTCAAACGACATATCAAATGCGACCGAAAACCCCTGATATACCCGGTCTGTGCTGCGTATTTGTAAAACGCTGTTTTCACTGCGCAAAAAATGACAAATACTGCCTTGGGTAATCGCGATACCCTTGGGTTTTCCGGTGGAGCCAGAGGTGTAAATGACATAGGCAGGATGGCTGGGTAGCACTGCTTCGCGTCGTAATAACGGGCTGCTGGCCGAAGCGTCTGGGCGTATCAGCAATTGTTCTGCCGGCCAGATAGCACATGATAATGTTGCCAACTGCGGTAACAGCAAGTCACAACTGACAATACCGAAGGCTTGCGCATCTTCCAGACATACCGCAATACGTTCTACCGGAGTATCTGCGTCAAATGGTAACCAGGCCGCGCCGGTTTTGGCGATTGCCGCTTGCATCACCAGTAGATCTATCCCTCGGGGTAGCCATAGACCAATAATCTGTCCGGGACGGACGCCTGCGGCAATTAAGTGGGAGGCGGCGCCATCTGACCAGTCATTGAGTTGCCGGTAACTGACGATGCGGTCTTCAAAAATGAGGGCAGGTTGCTCCGGCAGTTCTGCGGCGCTCGCTTCCAGTAAATCGGCCAATACTTCCTGCCGCAGTAAGTCGGGGCGCCGGGGGCCGTAAAGAATGTCGGCAAAGGCAGGTGAAACTGGGTGTTCAGGCATGACAGGTGCGCTAATAGGCAGCATAAAGAATGCAATATATAAAAATACGTGGGGTTAGCCTTGCGTGGCGCTCAAAAAAGCAATGCTGATTTTTTAGTGAATTAGTTAAATTTATTATTTTATTAATAACTTATTGGTAGTCGTACCAGATCAATTCGTCAATCAGGCTACTTTTAAATAGCGCTGGTCTGCGCAAGGTCGTCAGCAGTCGTGCAGTTTACCATCGGCATGTTGTCTGCGGTAGGTTTTACCGTGCTCTTGCGCTTGATTTTGCGCTTGATTTTGCGCTTGATTTTGCGGTTAATGCGCTTAATGCGCTTA
>JBBQNW010000133.1:0-8212 GCA_038330335.1 Burkholderiales bacterium
CTTTGACAAGATTTCAGAACAGCATGTCTTGTTTATCGGTGCCGGTGAAATGATAGAGCTTTGCGCCACCCATTTTGCCGCACAAAACCCGAAAAGCCTGACCATTGCGAACCGCACCATGGAACGCGGCGAAGCGCTGGCGCATCGTTTTAACGGTCGCGCCATCCGCCTGGCGGAATTGCCGCAATGCCTGCATCAATTTGACATCATCGTCTCTTGCACCGCGTCCTCATTGCCGATTATCGGTCTGGGTTTAGTCGAACGGGCCGTCAAAGCACGCCGTCACCGGCCTATCTTCATGGTCGATCTGGCCGTGCCGCGTGACATTGAACCCGAAGTGGCGCAACTGGGCGACGTTTTCCTGTACACGGTTGATGACCTTGGCAGCGTCGTGCAAACCGGCATGGAAAATCGCCAGGCCGCAGTGGCTCAGGCCGAAGCCATTATCGAAACCCGGGTGAAATCTTTCATGCACTGGGTCGATGGCCGCATCGTGGTGCCGGTGATACAAGATTTACACGAAAACAGCGAAATCATGCGCCTGCTGGAACTGGAACGCGCACGCAAAATGCTGGCGCGTGGCGAAGATATCGATGTCGTACTGGATGCCTTATCCAAAGGCCTGACCGCCAAATTCTTACACGGCCCGCAGCAAGCCTTGCATCAGGCCACCGGCGACGAACGTGCACGCCTGGCGACGTTGCTGCCACAGCTGTTTCGCACCAAGCGTTAGCTGCGCCCCCTACCGCAGCTGCCACGGCCTAAGGCTGGCGGCAAGCTCCGCTGCACATCAGGCGCGCGCAAACGCTGCGCTAATTTTGGCAACATTCTGTGCCCCCTCATTTCTCAATACAGGTAACACCATGAAACCATCCATGCTTTCAAAACTGGACCAATTGGCCGAGCGCCTGGTCGAGGTCAGCCAACTCCTGATGCAACCAGACGTGACCAAGGATATGGATCATTATCGCAAGCTGACCCGTGAAAACGCCGAATTGGAACCGCTGGTAGCGCTGTATCAGAATTACCAGCAAGCGCAGGCCGATATCAGCTCGGCCCAGGAGATGCTGAGTGATCCGGAAATGAAAGAGTTCGCGCAAGAAGAAATCACTGATGCCAAGCACCGCATGGAAGACTTGCAGGGTGATCTGCAAAAAATGCTGCTGCCGAAAGACCCTAACGACGAACGCAATATCTTGCTAGAGATACGGGCTGGCACCGGCGGCGATGAAGCTGCCTTGTTTGCCGGCGACCTGCTGCGCATGTACACCCGCTTTGCTGAACGCAACCGCTGGCAAATCGAGATGATGTCGGAATCGCCTTCAGAGCTGGGCGGCTACAAAGAGGTGATTGTCCGTATCGCCGGCGTCGGCGCGTATTCCAAACTTAAATTTGAATCGGGCGGCCACCGCGTACAAAGGGTGCCGACTACGGAAACCCAGGGACGCATTCACACCTCGGCCTGTACGGTTGCCGTCATGCCGGAAGCCGATGAACTGGCCGATGTCATTATCAATAATTCAGATTTACGCATTGACACTTTCCGCGCCTCCGGTGCCGGCGGCCAGCATATTAACAAGACCGATTCGGCCGTACGCCTGACGCATATTCCAAGCGGTATCGTGGTCGAATGCCAGGATGGCCGTAGCCAGCATCAAAACAAGGCGCAAGCCATGCGAGTGCTGGCCACCAGAATTATGGATGGCCAGATGCGCGAAAAGCAGGCCAAAGAAGCCGCCACCCGCAAGAGCCTGATCGGTTCCGGCGACCGCAGCGAACGCATCCGCACTTATAATTTCCCGCAGGGCCGCATGACCGATCACCGTATCAATTTAACCTTATACAAACTCGATTTCATCATGGATGGCGAATTAAGCGACCTCACCAATGCCTTGGTGGCCGAGCATCAGGCTGAATTACTGGCGGCGCTGGCCGATGATGGGAATTAAGCATGATAAGGGGTATGCTGGCAGGCTGTACCATAACGCATTCAACACCAGCGTTATAAAAGCATGTAAATACCTACCCCCACAGTAATTGAGAGTAGAAAAAATATTTGGCCGCTTATTTCGCCACTTATTTCACCACTTATTTCACCACTTAAAGAACCAAAAACATATCCGAGCATCATAAACTGTATAACGCATAAGCTGTGTGCCTAAGCTGCTTAAGCATAAGTTGCACAAGAAAAGCTGTATAAGCAGGCGAAATAGCCAGTGAAGCAAAGACGCCGGCCAGGCCGACCCGGCTGTATCCGGCAAGCAGCGTAAAATCCACATTTTTTACCGAAACGCCTATGAACCGTACAAAATTTGCCTTAATCGCCACCACCGTCAGCTGCGTGGCTTTGTTGTTGATCGCACTATATTTGCAGCTGGTTGAAAAAATGCTGCCCTGCCCGCTCTGTGTGATGCAGCGTTACGCCTTTCTGGCCGTTGCATTGAGTTGCCTGGTGGCTTTGGCCTTGCCCGCGGCAGTACGCCGCGTCGGAGTGGCATTGGGTCTGCTGTCGGCAATTTCGGGAATAGGCATTGCCGGCTACCATTTATGGGTACTGGCTCATCCCGAAGTCTCTTGCGGTATCGACCCTTTAGAAACCGGCCTGAACAAAATTTTCATAGCCAAACTGCTACCGGTATTATTTAAAGCCGATGGCCTGTGCGACACCCCTTATCCGCCTATTTTGGGGCTCTCGATACCGGCCTGGGCGATGCTCTGGTTTCTGCTGCATGGCGTCATCCTGGGCCTGCTGTTTTTCAGCAAAAAGAAAGAACGCGAATTATTCGGCAAAGCCTATTAATGGCAGTGCCAGCGACTACCACCCTGTGCGTCGGGATAAGCATTGCCGAATGCCAACGCCGGTCGCCGTTAGCCTTGCTGGAAACCCGCATGCTGCTCAGCCATGTCCTGGGGCTGAGCCGGATACAACTCATTACCCAATCGGAACAGGTCCTCAATGCATTACAGGCAGAACAACTGAATCAGTTGATTCACCGGCGTAGCGCTGGCGAGCCTATGGCCTACCTTCTTGGTGAACGCGAATTTTACGGGCTCGATTTTTACGTTACACCGGATGTCCTGATCCCCAGACCGGATACCGAATTATTGGTCGACCTGGCACTGCACTATGCGCCGCCAGCCAGCCGCTTATTAGATCTGGGCACCGGGTCCGGCGCCATTGCAGTCGCCGTTGCGCAGCAGCGCCCTGACTTGCAAGTCGTAGCCATCGACGTCAGCCCCGCCGCTTTGCACATCGCACAAAAAAACGCACTGCGCCATTTGCCACCGCAACATCTGCAACTGATTCAGAGCGACTGGTACAGCGCGCTTGCCGGACAACAGTTTCAGACCATCGTCAGCAACCCGCCGTATATCGTCAAAGACGATCAGCATCTGCGCCAGGGCGATTTACGCTTTGAGCCTATCGGCGCCTTAACCGATCATGCCGATGGTCTTTCGGCTTACCGCCACATCATCGCCGGCGCCGGCAGGCATCTGAAGCACGCTGGCTGGTTATTGATGGAGCATGGTTACGATCAGTCGGCATCGGTGCAAAGCTTGCTCTGGCAACATGGCTTTACCGATATCCAAAGCTGGCCGGATCTGGCCGGCATACTCAGGGTTTCCGGCGCCCGTCTGCCGGCATAGCAAGCTCGCTGATAGGAATAAAATCCTATTACTCACTGAAATTTCTATGCGCAATACTGCACATAGACAAACATCCGCTGATGCGATTAAACAACGCAATCGCAAGCAATTTGCCGCTAGAGCAGTGCTAATGTTATAAATACCCGGCTTAACCAGCAGCAATATATCAATCAAACACGTGATCGATTGATATCAGAGTCAGAACAAGATCCAGGCCAAATTACCCCTATGGCCGGATTCCCGGCGATGCCGGCACCGCTAACAGCGGTGAGGCAACGCGAGGCCCGATGGCGGGCCAACTTACCGGCGTTTGCCTGCCGCCTCAGAATACCCCTACCGTATTTACACATTTACGTAGTTACGCAGTTACGCAGTTACCCAGTTACAATAAAAGACGTTTGACACTCTGGAACCAACACAGGGTGCAGATGCATAGCGCGTCATTGCGCTCAATCAAAGAGGAGACAAGATGTTTATCAGAAGCACCATTACCACGATATTGGCCTGCGTCATTGCCAGCCACGCCCAGGCCGAGGACGTCAAGATTGGCTACGTCACCGGCATCACCGGACCGCTGGCCCGCACTACCGCCGAAGGCCTGAATATGACGCGTGGTTATATCGCCATGATCAATGCCCAAGGCGGTATTAACGGCAATAAAATCGTCATGGTCTCCAGAGACGACCAGTACGACCCTAGACGTACGCCGGCGCTGGTGGAAGAAATTATCACGCAGGAAAACGTGGTCGCGCTGGTCAATAGCGCAGGCACGGCGAACACGGCGGCAGTGATCAAAGCGGGCATCCTGAACAAATATAAAGTGCCATTAATCGGCGTATTTAGCGGTTCGGAAGCGATACGGGGCCAGGGTTCGGAGCAAATTTTTCATACCCGCGTCAGTTATCACGATGAGATATTGAAAATTGCCCGTGTCGTGGCCACCCTGGGCCTGAAAAAAGTCGCGGTGCTGTATCAGGATGACGGCTTTGGCTCCGGCGTGAATGACAGCATCAGCAAGGCGGCGCAGGAAAACAAATTTGAGGTGATCTTGAAAGCGCCCTATAAACCTGGCGAAAACGATTTTTCGCTTCAGGCCAGGCAGATCATCGCGGCCCAGCCACAAGCGATTTTCTTAATGGGCGTACCGGAAGCCAACAACCGTTTCATGAAAGCCTATGACGCCCCCAGCGGGGCCGCACAAATCTACGCGTTGTCGTTTGTCTCGCCCAAAGACTTACTCGAGGCCGCAGGCGAAGAACGCATCCGCGGTATCGGCATCACCCAGGTGGTGCCGAACCCTAATTCGGTCGGGCTAGCATTGACCAAAGAGTTTCAGGCGTTTCTGAAAACCTCTTACGCCCAGGGCGTCAAAGCCAATCCCTTAAATTTTGAGGTGTATCTGAACGTGCGTCTGGCGCTGGAAGCCATCAAAATGTCCGGTGCCAAACCAACGCCTGAAAAAGTGACGCAAAACCTGAAATCGATGCACAACTACCGCCTGGCCGGCTATCCGCTGGATTTTAGCGAGACCAACCGGCGCGGCTCTTCGTATATCGACATCGCAGTCATCGGACGCAACGGCCGGCTGTCTTACTAGAGCATTCGCCGCCTGCCTTTGATACCGCTTGATGCCAGCCGCATCAAGCGGTATCAAGCGGCGTCTGGCTTTCACGCCTGCGAAATAATTTCCTTTGCATAATATTCAGGCAGCAATCCCGGCATTCATCAGCTCACGGGCTGGCGCCATGAGCGCCTCCGGATATTTCGACTCCGACTCGCGCCATCTGTCAAGACTGGCGCAATCGTACAGAGTGCGTATCATCTGGCACTTGATTTTAATTCCTCGCTGATGACTGATTACCTATGTTGCCTTCCATCGAACAACGCCTTGCCCTTGAACTTGCCGCCAAACCGGTGCAGGTTGCCGCCGCCGTCGCCCTGCTGGATGAAGGTGCCACCGTGCCGTTTATTGCGCGTTACCGTAAAGAAGTCACTGGCGGCCTGGATGATATCCAGCTGCGCTTGTTAGAAGAGCGCCTGCGCTACCTGCGCGAACTGGAAGCGCGCCGCAGTGCCATCCTCGCTTCCATCGAAGAGCAGGGAAAAATGACGCCGGTATTGCTTGATGCCATCAGCCACGCCGAAGACAAAACCCATCTGGAAGACTTGTATCTACCCTACAAGCTCAAGCGTCGCACCAAGGCGCAGATTGCCGTAGAAGCCGGTTTGTTGCCGCTGGCCGATGCCTTGCTGGCCGACCCGATGCTCCATCCTGAAGAGCAGGCGGTGCTGTATCTGAAACCGGCCTTCAGCACCGACAACGGTGACAATCCCGGCGTGGCCGATACTAAAGCGGCACTCGACGGCGCACGCCAGATTTTGATGGAACGTTTCGCCGAAGACGCCACGCTATTACAAGCCCTGCGCGAATACTTACTCGATCACGGCATCGTCGAATCGCTGGTGGTGCCGGGCAAAGAAGACGCCGGCGCCAAGTTTTCCGACTATTTTGCGTATTCCGAAACCCTGGGCACGATTCCGTCGCACCGCGCGCTGGCAATTTTTCGCGGCCGCCGCGAAGACATGCTGACAGTAAATCTGCGCCTGGACACAGAAGAAGAAAAACCTAAATGGGATGCGCCCTTAAATCCTTGCGAAAGCCGCATCGCTACCCGTTTTGGCATCAGCAATAAGGGCCGTCCGGCCGATAAATGGCTGGCCGATACCGTACGCTGGAGCTGGCGCGTCAAGGTTTTCATGCATCTCGATACCGAGCTGATGAGTAATTTGCGTGAGAAAGCCGAAATCGAGGCGATTAATGTCTTTGCCCTGAACCTGAAAGCCCTGCTGCTGGCCGCGCCGGCCGGCCCGCGTGCCACCATGGGGCTAGACCCCGGCCTGCGCACCGGCTGTAAAGTCGCGGTGGTCGACGCCACCGGCAAAGTCATGGACTACGCCACTATTTACCCGCATCAGCCGCGCAATGACTGGGACGGCTCACTGCATGTGCTGGCGCAACTGGCGGCTAAACACAATGTTTCGTTGATCTCGATCGGCAACGGCACCGCTTCGCGCGAGACCGACAAGCTGGCGCAAGATTTAATTAAACTCAGACCCGAGCTGAAACTGACCAAAATCGTGGTGTCCGAAGCCGGTGCCTCGGTATATTCCGCCTCAGAATTCGCCTCGAAAGAACTGCCCAACTTAGATGTCACGATACGCGGGGCGGTTTCGATTGCCCGCCGCCTGCAAGACCCGTTGGCCGAGCTGGTAAAAATCGACCCGAAATCAATCGGCGTGGGCCAGTATCAGCATGATGTCGGCCAATCGCAATTAGCCCGTTCACTCGATGCCGTAGTAGAAGATTGCGTGAATGCGGTCGGCGTCGATGTCAACACCGCCTCTGCCCCTTTGCTAGCGCGCGTATCGGGCTTATCGAGCAGCGTGGCACAAAGCATCGTCAATTATCGCGACGCCAAAGGCATGTTCAACTCGCGCGCCGAATTGCGCTCGGTGCCGCGCCTGGGCGACAAGACCTTTGAACAGGCAGCAGGATTTTTGCGCGTCATGACAGGCAGCAATCCGCTTGACGCCTCTGCCGTCCACCCGGAATCGTATCCGCTAGTGGAAAAAATTCTGGCCGATATTAAGAAAGATGTGGCCAGCCTGATCGGCGATGAGCGCTTGTTAAAATCGCTGAATCCGGCCAAGTACGCCGATGATAAATTCGGTGTGCCGACGATCAGTGACATTCTCAGGGAACTGGAAAAACCGGGCCGCGATCCGCGTCCGGAATTTACCACGGCCACCTTCAAAGACGGTGTCGAAGACATCCGCGATCTGCGCCCCGACATGATACTCGAAGGGGTCGTCACCAACGTCGCCGCCTTCGGGGCGTTTGTCGATATCGGCGTGCATCAGGATGGCCTGGTGCATATTTCCGCGCTGTCCAATACCTTTGTCAAAGACCCGCATACGGTGGTCAAAGCCGGCCAGGTGGTCAAGGTGAAAGTGCTGGAAGTCGATGAGAAGCGCAAACGTATCGCTCTCACCATGCGCCTGACCGACTCGGCACCGCAAGCCGGTAGTCAGCCTGAGCAAAAAGGTGACCGCAATGATGCCAAGCGCCTCAACCAGCATCAATCCAAGCAAAGTAACAGCCCGGCACCAAGCAACAACGCCATGGCCTCGGCGTTTGCCAAGTTGCGTCCGTAAAAAATCATTTTGCCGGCACCATGGGTTTAAAAACAGGTGGCATGCGCCGCCTGTTTTTTGATTACCGGAGCTGTTTTAACGGGCGGAAATTTACAGTGGCAAACGCAAAATAAACACCGCACCTGGCTCGTTGGCCAGCGCGACGTCGCCACACAGGCCGCCATTGGTATGCAGCGTAGCGACTTTTTTTGCCAGGCGCAAACCTAACCCAAGTTTGTCATATGGCATAACAAATTTGTTATAAATCAATGACTTAGCGTTTTTCATTGGGCGTTATGGCACAACACGTGCCGTCCGGAGCGTATTTTCGCTGCGAAGCGAGTCAAACGACGACACGTTGTGTTCCGCC
>JBBQNW010000134.1:0-8044 GCA_038330335.1 Burkholderiales bacterium
TGGATACAATCGGCGATAGACGCGCTGCGTGGACACCGTTAAGACGAGTCGGGAGAACGGCCTCCTTCATATTGAGCCGGAAGCCGGAAAGACATGAGTGTTTACGTTTTAAAATTTGATAAAAAATATTGAATTTTAATGAGATGTGTTTTCCGACATTTTCCGGCATTTTCCGGCATTTTCCGACGGGAGTCACCTTGACGGCCGATGCCCGCACCACCAAGCCTTAGCAGAATAAGCTGACGGTATGCGCTGACCGCTCGTGAAGGCATCACTGCGTCAATACAATCTGGAGTTTTTATCCTAAAAAAGAGCAAGTAAATCAGCCGCCGGCCCAACACGAAGGACACCACAGGGATTTGATTTTCGTCAAGTGAGAATGATTGCTATTTGTGTTAATATAATTAGCTAACTGGTTTACATCTTTTTGACAGGGGTTGAATAAAATGAAATGCATCAAGTTAAGTTTGTTGGCGCTCTCTATTGCAGCAATGGGCAGTTCTTTGACCGCGTTTGCCGAAGACGTGGTGGTGTACTCGGCGCGCAATGAGCAATTAATCAAGCCGTTGTTTGATGCCTATACCAAACAGACAGGGGTGCAAATCAAGTTCGTCACCGATAAGGAAGGCCCGTTGCTGGAGCGTCTGAAGGCAGAAGCTGCGAATACGCCGGCCGACATGCTCATTACGGTCGATGCTGGCAACTTGTGGCAAGCGGCCAACCTGGGTTTATTGCAAGCAATACAGTCGAGCGTCTTGCAAGCGAATATTCCGGCGCATTTGCGCGATCCTAAAAACCAATGGTTTGGCTTATCGCTGCGTGCCCGCACCATTTTCTTCAACTCGCAAAAGCTCAAAGCGGCGGATCTGTCGACGTATGAAGATCTGGCCAGTCCCAAGTGGAAGGGTAAGCTGTGCCTGCGCACTTCTAAAAAAGTGTACAACCAGTCAATGGTGGCGATGCTGATAGAAGAACACGGAGAAGCTAAAACGGAACAAATCGTTAAAGGCTGGATAGCCAATCTGGCTACCGATGTATTTGCCGATGACACCAAGATGCTAGAGGCCGTGGCTGCGGGGCAATGTGAAGTCGGTATCGCCAACACCTATTACTACGGTCGTCTGATGGAAAAAAAACCTGATTTACCATTGGCAATTTTCTGGGCGAACCAGGCGGCAAAAGGCGTGCATGTCAATGTCTCGGGTGCCGGTGTGACTAAATATGCGAAGAATCCTACAGGAGCGAAAAAGCTGATGGAATGGCTATCTTCCGACAAAGCACAAAATATGTTTACTGACCTCGACATGGAATATCCGGCCAACCCGACCGTGAAAGCGGATGTCAAGTTGCAAGGCTGGGGCCCGTTCAAACAAAATCTGATCAATGTCGCCAAAGCTGGTGAGTTACAGACGGCAGCAGTGCGCCTAATGGATAGGGCTGGCTACAAATAAGCATCACGGCGCTAGTAGAAGGCGCGCCTGCTGCCGGGTCATTTTTTTGTTTTTTTTAGATAATTTTGATGTTATTTTTTATTGTTAAGCTAGCTTGAAAATGAATTTGGTGTCAGCCATCCGCCACGCGCGCTCCTTACTGCCGGGTCAGGGCTTTCGACCTGGCTTGCGCCAGCTGCTCAGCGGCTGGCGGTTGGCGGCATTTCTGGTGTCCCTGATCACTTTACTCCCCTTACTGGTGGTGCTCTCCTCCATCTTTTCTTCCGAGCAGGAAATCTGGGGGCATTTATCGCAGTATGTTCTGCCAGATTTACTGGTAAATACTTTTTGGCTGGCGCTAGGAGTCGCTTGTGGCACCACAATGCTGGGCGTTAGTCTGGCCTGGCTCACTGCGGTCTGCGAATTTCCCGGTCGCCGCTGGTTTTCCTGGGCCTTGATGTTGCCGCTGGCGCTCCCCGCTTATGTCGCCGCTTTCGTGAACATCGGCCTGTTTGATTTTACCGGCCCGCTACAGACCAGTTTGCGTGTCTGGTTTGGCAGCACGGCCTGGTTCCCACCGATACGCTCGCGCGGCGGGGTCATTTTGGTGATGACCCTGGCGCTGTATCCCTATGTTTATTTGCTGGCGCGCAACGCCTTTATGACTCAGGGCCGACGTTCGCTGGAAGTCGGGCAATCGCTGGGATTGACACGATTATCTGGCTTTTTCCGGGTAGCGCTGCCTGCGGCCAGACCATGGATAGTCGGCGGCGTTTTGCTAGTCTTAATGGAAACTCTGGCCGATTTCGGTACGGTGGCTGTATTCAACTACGACACGTTTACCACGGCAATTTACAAAGCCTGGTTCGGTTTGTTTTCGCTCGCGGCGGCATCGCAACTGGCTTCTGTCCTGGTGTTGTTAGTATTGACGCTGGTGGCAGCAGAACAACTGACGCGTGGCGATAAACGCTACCACAGCACCGGTAAATCTAGCGCCTCACGCTACCAACTTAAACCGCTGCGCGGATGGCTGGCGACGGGGTATGTCAGCCTCATATTGTTATTAGCTTTTGTCTTACCACTAGGACAATTATTGCAATGGAGTGTCAGCGTGTTTGCGCAAGACTTTGACAGTCGCTACCCCTTATTTGTCTGGCACTCTGTGCTGTTGTCAGCCATGGCCGCAGCGTTGGTGGTAGCCGCAGCGCTGGTACTGGCCTATAGCCTGAGAATTTATCACGACTGGCCGACCCGCTTCTTTGCCCGTTTATCGACGCTTGGGTATGCCATACCGGGAACGGTGCTGGCGGTAGGTGTGTTTATTCCGGTGGCCAGCCTGGACAATTTTTTGCTTGCCAGCTTACAGAGGTGGGGCATTACTATACCTGGCGGAGCGATCGTGCGCGGCACCTTAGTGGTGATGCTGCTGGCGTATGTGGCGCGCTTTCTGGCGCCGGGGTTTAACGCTATAGACAGCGCCATGCAAAGAATTACCCGCAGCCAGGAAGAAGCGGCGCGTAGCCTGGGGTATACCGGAATGCGCCTGTTTTTCCGTGTACATTTACCACTGTTACGCGGCGGCGTATTTAGCGCGGCCATGCTGGTGTTTGTCGATGTTATGAAAGAAATGCCAATTACCCTGATGACCAGACCGTTTGGCTGGGATACCTTGTCGGTACGGGTGTTTGAAATGACCTCGGAAGGGCAATGGGAACGTGCCGCCCTACCTGCGCTGGCACTGGTGCTGGTGGGTCTGTTGCCAGTCATCCTACTCACCCGGCAATCGGAAAATTAAGTCTATGTCAGCCAGCACTCCCTTACTCCATTTGCACCAAGTGAGCCATGCCTATCAGGGCAAGGTCACGTTTTCAGATCTGGATTTCAGCCTGGAAAAAGGTCAGATTGCTTGTCTGCTGGGGCCTTCTGGCTGCGGCAAAACCACGGCTTTGCGTTGCATTGCCGGCTTTGAAACCATTAGTGGCGGCGCCCTGTCTCTGAATGGACGACTGGTAGCCAGCGCCGACTTCAATCTAGCTGCTGAGCAACGCCGGATCGGTATGGTGTTTCAAGATTTCGCCCTGTTTCCGCATCTGGATGTGGCCAGCAATATCGCTTTCGGTTTGCACCGTATGGCGCGCAGCGAGCGTGCCCGTCGGGTTGACGAAATGCTAGAGGTAGTTGGTTTGCAAGCTTTTGCGCATGTACATCCGCATCAGTTATCCGGCGGCCAGCAGCAAAGAGTAGCGCTGGCGCGCGCCCTGGCACCGCGCCCGGAATTGCTGTTGCTCGATGAGCCTTTTTCCAATTTGGATGTGGAATTGCGGGAACGCCTGGGACTAGAAGTGAGAGACATCCTGAAACAGCAAGGCGCCACCGCTATTTTAGTCACGCACGACCAGCATGAAGCGTTTGCGATCGCCGACCAGATCGGCATCTTGCATCAAGGTGTCATCCAGCAATGGGGCAGCGCCTACCGGATTTATCACGAGCCGGCGAATCGCTTTGTGTCCGATTTTGTCGGGGAAGGCGTCTTCATCCCAGGTACCGTGCGAGAACAGGGATGCATCGCGATTGAGCCAGGCTTGATCAAAGGACAGTTGGCGCACACCGGACACACGGGCGAGATGGTCGATGTCTTGTTGCGTCCCGACGACATTGTGCACGACGATCTGAGCCCCTTGCAGGCACGGATCATCGCGAAGACCTTTCGTGGCGCTGATTTTTTATACACACTCGAACTCGATAGCGGCAGCAAAATTTTATCGCTAGTGCCCAGCCATCATAATCACTCGATCGGGGAAAAAATCGGCATCCGCCTAGAGGTCGAGCATGTGATTGCGTTTCCACGTAGCGACGATTGAACCGCTGATTCGCTCCGCCCCGGCCGCCTTTGCCCTCTTGCCAGCGGGCTTTACCCTGCAGGCATGTTGACAACTCAATGTGGATTAAGAACTGCTACGATCTTGCCATCAGGAAAATACTAAAGGATCGCGCTAGCCTCGTGATTGCAAACATTGCAAGCGAAGTAAAAAAATACATAGCGTGCCGAGAGAATTTAGCGATTTGCTCGCGGCCTATCGCAACGTCATTATACGGTTCGCCCATGAAATGAAAATGGATCGGAAAGATTTGGCCGACACCACGAACGCCGGCCAAACGCTGTCGCATGAAAACATGGCTCCGGCGGCTAAAATACAGACCTAAAAAAATCGCGCCCATCAGCATTGATGAGACAAGGGTCGCGTGCCATCAAGCATAATTTTCCGAAAATGAATCATCCGGAGTGCGATTCACGCCGCCACTGCCAGCGCTGCGGCGGTGATGGCGGGAAAACCAAAATCCTAACGAAGTTTGGTTAGTTTTGGCGCATACACAGCGAGGGTGCAATGCCCCTTATGTGCTCTAAAAATGGCAAATAGCGAGGAGTATATAGGTAGAAAGCACTGAAGCACTAAGTCTATGGCGGGGCTTAAAATATACTAGACGGGGTATATTATTCATACAAAGTATCGCAATGCAGCGCTGTGCTGGCCGACTTGCAGGCTCCGCAAACACAGAGAGCTCGCCTGTTTCAGGGCGCGACGCTCGCGAATACGCCGCAAATTTCCTGCGCCACACGTCAGTCCATGGCACCTTACCCGATCTGATCGACGACACGCAAACTAGATTTGTCGGCATGGGAAACCCCATGCTTTCGCCTGCTAGCATTGGCGAGCGTCGGCCAGCGGTCGTCAATGCGGATGGATCTGGCCAGCTGACACCGGGTCAGATTGTACCCAGACGGCTGATCACGGCCAATATCTGGCCTCTGAACTCACGTTCTAGCGCACGTTAACAACAAAAAATCAGCGCAGAGAAATACTCAATCTTAACGCGTCCATCCATGTTGCTTCGCTTGTTGTTCCGCTGCGCGATCCAATGTCTGGCCGGCAATACGTTGGTCGATGGCATCGAGAATTACGCTGGAAGTGCCGCTGGCGGCCTGACGATAATCATCTGGCTTTTGCTGACCTTTTTGCTGACCTTTTTGCTGACCTTTTTGCTGATTTTTTTGCTCCAGCATCAGCGGAATATTCCACTCACTTCCTGAGCGGCATGCCAATCCTTGCGCGCCATCGATGGCAAAACTGCGGCAATACGCGCCATCATTAGCGACGAAGCTGACCCCGATTTTGACCCCACTGATTCCCCCGTTGGCGAGTGCAATAGTCTCCGGCGCGGATGCCGCCGCAGCCGACGCGTCGGCCAATTGTTCGCTTAATGCCGTAGCGAGCTTACCCTGCGCAATGAGCTGCCCTTGCGTACCCAGCATCGCCATTTGCTGGCCTGAACCGGCTGACAGGGGCGACTGAATAAATTCGCTACGTCCGACCATCACGCCGACAATCAAGGTGGCCGCTAAAGCGCCCCATTCCGGCCACGACCAGCGCGGTGAATTAGCCGCTTTGCCAGAGTGCTTTGCGGTGGATGTTTTACGCTGCACCTCGCGCTCAAGCCGTGCTGCATTTAAGTCAAGTACGGGCCTAGTCTCGTTGCCGGATTTTTCTGCAAACGGGTTCGCCGCGGCCTGGATACGCGCCGGTATGCCTTGCTCTAGCACCGGCGCATAGGCACCGAAAACCGCAGCACGAAGGTCTTGATGTTGCTGCACTTTGACAGCGATCGCAGAATCTTCCCGCATCGCTTGCTCCACCTTGGCACGCTCTTGCAGATCAAGTTCGCCATCGGCGTAAGCCATTAGTGTTTCATCGGAAATGCTCATACTGTACTCGCTTGATCTGTTAATAAGCCCTGCAATGTTTCGCGGGCACGTGCTAAGCGACTGGTTAAAGTACCAATCGGAATTTCCAGGACTTCGGCTGCCTCTTTATACGGCAAGCCATCGACCAAGACCAACGCGATGACCAGCCGGTGATCTTCGCTCAGCAAACTCATCGCCTTTTCTATCGCGAGCCGCTGCTGATGCGCATGGGCTGATTCATCGCCGACATGCGCCCCCTCTTCTTCCGCTACAAATACGTGATTGCGTCGGCTACGGACTCTGGTTTCGTCGATCCAGGCATTCTTGATAATACGAAAGAGCCAGCTATCAAGACGGGTTCCGGTCTCCCATTGTTCACTTCGCCCGAGTGCCCGCTCTATGCCAATTTGCACGACATCATCAGCGTCTTCGCGGTTGCGGGTCAGCGCGCGGCCAAAACGGCGCATCCTTGGCAGCAGCGCCGCAATCTCGGCATACATCGGTAAATGAGGTGAAGTCATAGTCTTATTAGCTAAACGATGGCGCCAGGGATTTTATTCCCTCGCTGGATCGTTTTATGATGATGAATACTTGGCAAAAGTTTTTTGTAAGCAATTTCACATGATACCGTAACTCAATTTAACTGACAGCCCTTACACTTACCTATGCGAATACATTACCCTCATTTCAGTTTCACCCCTTTGTGGCACTGGTTCAAACCCACACTGAGCAACGCTTGCGCGCTATGGTTGTTGCTGTATGCCAGCAGCGCACACGCGCAGCTGCGGCTACCACGCATCGATTTCCCTTCCATTCAGCAATTTACTCCGCTCGAAAACCCGCTGCGCCAGAGCGGCAGGCGCCTATTAGCCAATGGTGATGTCGATGAGCTGCTAGACCAACAAAAAATGCGCCTAAAAGAAATCACCCAGCGATTGCAACGACACGCCGATGTATTGGAAGCCGATCCACTCGGTGCGCCGATGGTCAGGCATGAAATTTTGGCATGGTCGCCCAACCAGCAGAGTCTGGCAATCGCTACCGGGCTTGGTCTACGCATAGGAAAAACCGAACAGTTAGAAGAGTTTTCGGAAAGTCTAGTGGTCTTGCGTTTGCCAAGCGGAAGCGACACCGCCAGCCTCTTACAACGCTTACGCCAACTAGACCCACAAGGGGTCTATGATTTTAATCATCTGTATCTGGGTAGTGAAGTTGCCAATGCGGTAGCAAATGCGGCAACCACCACGACTACGGTCGACGCCGCCAATCGCACATCCAAGACCGAGCCGATTGCATCAGTTTTTAATTCCGCCGGTAAAGTCGTGATCCCGATTGGTCTGATTGATGGTGGCGTTGATCTCAGACATACGGTATTTGCTGATGTCGCAATCGAACACTGGGGTTGCCAGGGAAAAAACTTCCCGAGCAAGCACGGGACGGCGGTGGCAGCACTAATGGCTGGACAATCCCAGCTGTTCCAAGGTGTCCTGGCACCGGCTCAGCTGTATGCAGCAGATATCTACTGCGAACAGGACAGCGGCGGATCGGTCGATAAAATTACCGCTGCGCTGGCCTGGTTGAGCAAACAAAAGGTCGGCGTGATCAACCTCAGTATAGTCGGGCCGGCGAACCAGACCCTGGAACGCATCATCCATTTGATGATTGCACGTGGACACATCATCGTCGCGGCTGTCGGCAATGATGGCCCCGCGGCACTGCCCTTGTATCCGGCCAGCTATCCTGGTGTGGTCGGTGTCAGCGCGGTGGATAAAAACGGTAAGGCGTTGCCTGAAGCCGGCCGTGGTGCACAAGTCATGTTCGCGGCGCCCGGCAGTAACATGGTGAGCGCCTCGGTAGGCTCGCCGCCTTATCG
>JBBQNW010000135.1:0-7942 GCA_038330335.1 Burkholderiales bacterium
GTTCGTTAAAGGCAATAATGAATTACTTTCGCTGACGCAACCGCAGATTATTCAGGAAATTCACGAACAGTATCTGGCCGCCGGTGCCGATCTGATCGAAACCAATACCTTCGGTGCCACCACCGTAGCGCAAGACGATTACCACATGGCGCATCTGGCCTACGAGATGAATCTGGCCTCGGCCAAAATTGCCCGCGCCGCCTGCGACAAGTACAGCAGTGCCGACAAACCGCGTTTTGTCGCCGGCGCTCTGGGTCCGACGCCAAAAACGGCGTCGATTTCGCCCGATGTCAATGATCCGGCGGCGCGCAATGTCAGCTTTGATCAGCTGGTTGCAGCTTACCTTGAGCAAACCCGCGGTCTGGTCGAAGGCGGTGCCGACGTGCTGCTGGTGGAAACTATTTTTGATACGCTCAATTGCAAGGCTGCGCTGTTTGCGATTGACAGCTATTTTGAAGAGAGTGGTAACAAGCTCCCTATTATGATTTCCGGCACCGTGACAGATGCCTCTGGGCGTATTTTGTCGGGCCAGACCGTGCCCGCGTTCTGGAATTCGGTACGCCACGCCAAACCTTTGACAATCGGTCTTAACTGCGCTCTGGGCGCCGCCCTGATGCGTCCGTACGCCGAAGAATTATCCAAAATCGCCGACACTTTTGTCTGCATTTACCCCAATGCCGGCCTGCCCAACCCGATGAGCGACACCGGCTTTGACGAGCTACCGGCCGACACCTCGGCCTTATTAAAAGAATTCGCCGAAAGCGGCTTCATCAATATCGCCGGTGGCTGCTGCGGCACCACGCCAGCGCATATCAAGGCGATCGCCGGTCTGCTGCAAAGCCAAAGCCCGCGCGCTGTGCCAGTTATTCCACCGGCCATGCGTTTGTCCGGTCTGGAGCCATTCACGATTGATGCCGATTCGCTGTTCGTCAACGTCGGCGAACGCACCAACGTCACCGGCTCTAAAGCCTTTGCCCGTTTAATTTTGAATGAGCAATACGATGAAGCGCTGGCAGTCGCCCGTCAGCAAGTGGAAAACGGCGCCCAGGTGATCGACATCAACATGGATGAAGCGATGCTCGATTCGCTGGCCGCCATGACGCGCTTTTTGAACCTGATCGCCTCCGAACCGGACATCGCACGCGTGCCTATCATGATCGACTCCAGCAAATGGTCGGTAATTGAGGCCGGCTTAAAATGCGTGCAAGGAAAAGCCATCGTCAATTCAATCTCGATGAAAGAAGGCGAAGCGCAATTTCTGCATCAGGCCACGTTATGCAAACGTTACGGTGCAGCAGTCATCGTGATGGCCTTTGATGAAAAAGGTCAAGCCGATACCTATCAGCGCAAGATAGAAATTTGCCAGCGTGCCTACAATTTACTGATTTCCGAATGCGATTTCGATCCTTACGACATCATCTTCGACCCGAACATTTTTGCCATCGCCACCGGTATCGAAGAGCACAATAATTACGCGGTCGATTTCATCAACGCCACCCGCTGGATCCATGAAAATTTACCCGGCGCCAAAATCAGCGGCGGGGTTTCGAATGTGAGCTTCTCTTTCCGTGGTAACGACCCGGCGCGCGAAGCCATCCATACCGTCTTTTTGTATCATGCGATTCAGGCCGGCATGACCATGGGTATCGTCAATGCCGGTATGGTCGGAGTCTACAGCGAGCTCGATGCCGAACTGCGCGAGCGCACTGAAGACGTGGTGCTGAACCGCAGAGAAGATGCGACCGAACGGATGATAGAAATTGCCGCCACGCTCAAAGCCGGCGGCAAGAAAGAAGAAGCCACGCTGGAATGGCGTAACGAGCCGGTCGAAAAACGCCTGTCGCATGCGATGGTGCATGGCATCACCCAATGGATTGTCGAAGATACCGAAGAAGCGCGCCTCAATGTCTTTCATAGCGGCGGGCGCCCTATCCATGTGATTGAAGGCCCGCTCATGGCCGGCATGAATATCGTCGGCGATCTGTTCGGCCAGGGCAAAATGTTTTTACCGCAGGTGGTGAAATCTGCCCGCGTGATGAAACAGGCGGTGGCGCATATGGTGCCTTTTATCGAAGAAGAAAAAAAGCGCAGCGGTGACAATAAACCGAAAGGCAAAATCGTCATCGCCACGGTCAAGGGGGACGTGCATGACATCGGCAAGAACATCGTCACGGTGGTCTTGCAATGTAATAATTTTGAAGTCGTCAACATGGGCGTGATGGTGCCTTGCTCAGAAATTCTGGCACGCGCAAAATTGGAAAATGCCGACATCATCGGTCTCTCCGGCCTGATCACGCCATCGTTGGAAGAAATGGCCTATGTCGCCAAAGAAATGCAGCGCGACCCGCATTTCCGCATGTTAAAAATCCCGCTGCTGATCGGCGGCGCGACCACCAGCCGGGCCCATACTGCGGTCAAAATCGCGCCCAATTATGAAGGCCCGGTGGTGTATGTGGCTGATGCCTCGCGCTCGGTGTCAGTCGCCCAGTCACTGCTGACGCCAGAAAGCCGCGATCAGTACATGAACGAACTGGCCACCGATTACGAACGCATCCGTGTCCAGCACGCGAATAAAAAAGCCATCCCGATGGTGACGCTTAAGCAAGCCCGCGCGAATAAAATGAAAGTCGCGTTTGATGGCGAGAAGACGCCACGCAAACCCAAGTTTATCGGTCGCCGCATTTTCAAAAATTACGATCTTGCCACGATCGCGCAATATATCGACTGGGGTCCGTTCTTCCAGACCTGGGATCTGGCCGGCCCTTTCCCGGCAATTTTGAGCGATGCCGTGGTCGGCGAAGCGGCCAGCAAAGTGTATGCCGAAGGCCAGGCCATGTTGAAGAAGATCATCGACGGTCGCTGGCTCACGGCCAACGGCGTGATAGCGCTGCTGCCGGCCAATACCGTCAATGATGACGATATTGAAATCTATACCGATGACAGCCGTAGCCAGGTCGCTATGACGTATTACGGCACCCGTCAGCAAACTGAAAAAGCCATCATTGACGGCGTCCAAAGACCAAATCAATGTCTGAGTGATTTCATTGCACCGAAAGATTCCGGCGTGGCCGACTACATCGGTATGTTCGCCGTCACCGCGGGCCTTGGCATAGAGAAATACGAAAAACGCTTTGAAGAGGCGCATGACGATTACAGCAGCATCATGCTTAAATCGCTGGCCGATCGTTTAGCCGAAGCCTTTGCCGAACATTTGCACGAGCGCGTGCGCAAAGATTTATGGGGTTATGCCAGCGATGAAACCCTCAGCAATGCCGAGTTGATCAAAGAAACCTACAAAGGCATACGCCCCGCGCCTGGCTATCCGGCCTGCCCGGAACACACGGTGAAAACCGAGATGTTCCGGCAGATGCAATGCGCAGAAATCGACATGCAGATTACCGAATCGTGGGCCATGATACCGGGCGCAGCAGTGTCGGGCTTCTACTTTGCACACCCCGAATCGAAGTATTTTAGTGTCGGCAAGATTGCCGACGATCAGGTCACGGATATGGCGCAGCGCCGTGGTGTGGCCAAGGAAGAAGTGGAGCGCTGGCTGGCACCGAATTTGTAATGTGAGTGTTCACTGTTCATTCTAAGCAGCACCAGAAACGAATGTCTCTCTAAAATACCGTCCGAAATACAATGCTGGCACACGACCGACTGCCAGCAAAACGGTTTGCCGACTTCGCTTTCACGCCGAACGCCAGATAATCGCGAATTCAGTCTGAAGCGTCAGCAATTGATGATTCGGTCGATATACGAATAAGCTGGCGCGAAAAGATTGAAATTCAAGTTTAAGGATACTGCTTGCGCTACCGATATCCCAGGCTTTCAGTACAGTTTCCGTTATGAGATTATTTATTTTTAATATGTTAGACAAACGTCTGTTTCTAAGTCGTATTTCGGTGGAATGTGAGGCAGCTCATCAAAACTACTTCTGATACCAAAAGTATTTGTGTAAATTGTGACATTTTGCTGACACAGCATGTCAATATAACAAACTTACACGATGGCTCTGTAACTCCTTTCCTCAGAACAAGAGTTCTATGACCGACCTTCATACCGAATTGATCGCGATGTCAGAATTACGGATTGGTATGTTTATCTACCTTGATATAGGGTGGATGGAACATCCGTTTCCGGTTAGTAGCTTTGAGATACGCAATCAGGCTCAACTCCTTACCCTGCGCTCGTTAGGACTTGAGCAAATTCGCTATGCCCCTGCGAAAAGCTCGCCGGTTCCTGAGGCCGTTCCTGGCCCCGTTGCCGTCCCCGCTAGCGCGGCGATTCCAGTTCTGACAGAGCCACCGAAAATCGCGGAAGCTCGTCAGCGTCGTCTGATGCTTGCTGAACAGCAAACAAGTTTGTTAGTCTGCGAACGACAATTTGCACAAGCATCGCAAACATTCAAGCGTGTTACCGAACTCGTCCATGCGCAACCACAGATTGCCAGAGAACATGCAGAAAGCCTTATTCAAGGATTTCTATCAGGCATGTTGGGCGAAGAAGAAGCGGCGATTCGCTTGTTATCAGAAAAAGCCGGCGAGAAAACATCGCTGCACTCGATCAATGTCACGGTTATTTCTTTGCTGCTGGGCAAAGCTATGGGCTTGAGTAAGCCTGATATGCTCGAGTTAGGTGTCGGCGCACTCTTGCATGACGTGGGGAAAATCGAACTGCCTGATCACCTGCGCTGGGAGCACGAACAATTTAGCGCCGTCGAACGACAACTGTATCAGGGTCACGTATTGCATGGCGTCAGCTTAGCGCGCAAGATGGGCTTATCTCCCAACGCCTCACTACTGATCGCGCAGCATCACGAACATGTCGATGGAACCGGTTATCCCCGCCATCTGTCAGTAGATAAAATTTCTGTATTAGCGCGGATTGTCTCGTTGGTAAACCGTTACGATAATCTTTGTAATCCTGGCAATCCGATAAGCGCGATTACCCCGCACGAAGCCTTGTCACAACTGTTCACGCAAAATAAGCTGCAGTATCATGCACCGACCATGACCGCCTTTATCCGGATGTTGGGGATTTATCCCCCTGGCTCGGTAGTTCAACTCACCGATGATCGTTATGCCCTGGTAGTGTCGGTCAATTCGGCACGGCCAATCAAGCCACGGGTTGTCATACATAACCCGGCCCTCCCCAGAGATGACGCCTTGATTATTAATCTGGAACAAGAGCAACTGCTTGGTATCAGACGTAGCTTAAGGCCCGTGCAACTACCTAAAGCTGCGTACGATTATTTGTCACCGCGCAAGCGCTTGTGCTATTTTTTCGAACGTGGAATGGAGCTACCTCAAGCATTATCTGAAGCGGGAGCCGCGTCATGAAAACGGCACAATGGCAAGCGATGATCGAAGGTCTGTTAGAAGCCGTTTTATTGGTTGATCCGGTCGAATTACGGATTCAGGCAGCTAACCAGGCCGCCAATCTATTGCTGGACGTACAGTCTGGCTCCTTAATTGGAAAAGCGGTGGTAGAACTGGCCGCGTCGCCGGAAGATCTATTTTTCTGGGAAGACGTGGCCGCCGGGCTGTCGGACAATATTTTTTCCGAAACTCTATTGCAGCGCGAAGATCGCAGCATTATCCAGGTGGAGCGGCAAGTAACCCTGATCCGTATCGATATGGACAGTTCAATGTACGTCGTTGCCATCCGCGACCATAGTAACCAGCGCCAGGTCGAAAACGAGCTGGAAAAACTGATCGCCGAGTTGCGTGCGACCTTAGAGTCCACCGCCGATGGTATCCTGGTGACAGATCTGGATGCAGCAATTCGTAGTTACAACCATCTTTTTGCAAAATTATGGGGATTGCCTGAAGAATTGCTGACGCAACGCGATGATGCTGCCATTTACGCCTGGATGGATAAATGTATGGTCGACGCCAGTCACTACAGCGAACGACTCGGCATCATCAAGCGCTCGCCTCTGGTGGAAGCGACCGATGTATTAATACTGCGATCAGGAAAAATTCTGGAACGCGTAACGCTTCCCCAATACGCCCGGGGCCGGCCTATCGGTCGCGTCTATTCTTACCGGGATATTACACAAAGACTGGCCGACGAGGCACGTCTGGAACTGGCATCGCAAGTTTTCAAAGCAAGTGCCGACGCTATTTTCATTACTGACAGCGCGCAGAAAATTGTCACCACGAACCCCAGCTTCGAGCGCCTTACCGGGTATACCGAACAAGAAATGTTAGGACGCTCGCCACAAGATTTTTTCTCCAAAGAGAGTGATGGTGCGGTGGTCCGACAATTGCTGAGAGATTTGGAATCAAACGGTGTCTGCGAAGGTGAATTATGGAACCGGCGCAAAGATGGACGTGCCTATCTGTGCATGATTTCGCTGGTACGGGTGCAAGATGAGCAACAGCAAACCATGCATTACATCGGTTTTTTTAAAGACCGTACCGAAAGTCATGCCGCCAAACAAAAAATAGAAGAGCTGGCGTTTTCCGACGCACTGACTGGCTTGCCCAACCGCCTGTTACTCACAGAACGCATCAAACAATCCATTGCCCATGCCAGCCGCAGTCATGCCAGTTTTGCTTTATTGTTTTTAGACCTAGATCACTTTAAACAGATCAATGATTCTATAGTTCACCACTTTGGTGACCGCTTAATGATTGAATTCACTGAGCGATTAAAAAAATGTTTCCTCCAAGTCGATACCTCTGCACTCCTGGGGGGTGATGAATTTGTTTTACTACTGCATCAGGCCGATGCCGGCGGTGCGGAAATTTGTGCCCGCCGTGTGCTGGAAGAACTCAAAGTCCCGTTTAGCCTAGATGGCATGAACTTTACAGTCACTTCCAGCATCGGGGTGGCGCTATATCCGGTCGACGGTCTCAACATGGATGACCTGATCAAAAATGCCGACAGTGCGATGTACCACGTGAAAGAACGCGGCCGCTCAGATTTCCGCTTTTACCAACGGCAGATGAATATCGGTCTACTCTCGCGCATGAAAATGGATCATGCCATGCGTCAGGCACTGGAACATAATCGCTTCCGTTTGCATTATCAGCCACTGGTCAATCTGGCGACGAACCAAGTCTTTGGCGCAGAAGCGCTGCTACGCTGGCATGATAAAGACTTAGGCGAAGTCAGCCCGGCGCAATTTATTCCGATTGCAGAAGAGAGCGGTGTAATTGTGGCGATAGGAAATTGGGTTATGGCCAGCGCGATCAAACAAGCGGCGCTGTGGAACGTACACGGCCAAAAGCTGCGGGTCTCAGTCAATGTCTCGGCACTGCAATTCCAACAATCCGATTTTGTCGAAAATATTGCCTCCGCGCTGGAACAAAGCGGGCTAGCCCCTGATTGTCTGGAGCTAGAATTAACTGAATCAATTCTCATCCGCGACGCTGAAGAAACCTTGGTCAGGCTCGAATCCCTGGCGGTGCTGGGAGTAAAAATGGCGATTGACGATTTTGGTACCGGCTATTCCAGCCTCAGCTATTTAAAACGCTTTCCGATCAATAAACTCAAAATTGATCGTTCGTTTGTGATGCATCTGCCACATGACGAAAGCGACATCGCCATTGTTAGCGCCATCATCAGCCTGGCACATGCTCTCAAATTACGCGTGATCGCCGAAGGCGTCGAAAACGAGGAACAGCGCGCGTTTTTACAAACCCTGCAGTGCGATGAGCTACAGGGTTTCCTGTTTTCAGCGGCGATACCAGCAGCAGATTTTGAGCAACGTTATTTGCCTTATGTGATCACCACTCCTGAGGCAGACGAAACTTAGCCCGCTTTCATCAGCGGGCTTTTTTTTGTCTGAAGATATATCCTGCGATCAGGCACAACCATCGTATCAAACACCGTTTCATCCATCTTCGACTAGTACACACTGACGCGGCGCCAAGTTCCAGAGAGATCATGGATGCAAAAGTAAGCGGAAGGGAGAATGGGGAACGTAAAG
>JBBQNW010000136.1:0-7793 GCA_038330335.1 Burkholderiales bacterium
GTCATGCGTGATCATGACAATCGTCGGTTGATACAGTGCATGCAAGCTACGCACCAGCGCATCTATGCCGCTGGCACTGGCAGGGTCCAGACCGGCAGTTGGCTCATCTAAAAACAAGAGTTCAGGATCAAGCGCCAGCGCGCGGGCCAGCGCGGCACGTTTTAGCATGCCACCGCTCAGCTCGGCCGGGTAACGCGTGGCCGATTCTGCTTCCAGACCGCTCAGCGAGAGCTTCCAGGCAGCGATGTCGTTAATCAGGTCATCATCAAGGCCGGTATGTTCGCGCAAAGGCAGGCTAATATTTTCGATCACATTGAGAGTGCCAAACAGCCCGCCCTTTTGAAACATCACGCCCCAGCGTTGTCTGAGCAGTACAGCCTCTTCGGGTGTAATGCTGGCGATATCCTGGCCAAACACCTTAATCGAGCCGGAGTCTGGCTGATGCAGCAAAATCATTTCGCGCAGCAAGGTCGATTTACCCGAGCCGCTGCCACCGACTATGGCTAATATCTCACCACGGCGGATATCCAGATCGAGGTTCTCATGCACGACCTTACTGCCAAAGCGGGTGCACACCTGGCGCATCTCAATGACATTTTCAAGTTGGCGGCCTGGGCTGGCATTGGTCGGGCTGGCGGGGCTAGCGGTTTTTGTAGGATGGGTGGGACTGCTCGCTTGCATCACAGATCCAGTAGGTTGAAAACGATAGAAAACAGGGCATCGAGCACAATCACGACAAAGATGCTTTGCACCACGCTGCGGGTAGTCTGACGCCCGACACTATCGGCATTGCCCTCGGTACGAAAACCCTGAAAACAACCGATCACGGCAATCACGACGGCAAACACCAGCGCCTTGCCAATCCCGATCAATAAGGTCTTCAGCGGAATTTCGGTACCGAAGCGCGCGATGAATTCATAAAACCCGACCCCGAGCTGGGAACGCGCCATCACCATGCCACCGAACACACCCACCGCATCGGCAAACATGGTCAGCAAAGGCAATGCCACCATCAGGGCGATGATCTTGGGTAGCACCAGCAAATCGATCGGCACGATACCGATGGTTCTGAGTGCGTCGACCTCTTCGGTAACCACCATGGTGCCGATCTGCGCGGCATAAGACGAACCGGAACGCCCGGCGATGATAATGGCCGTGATTAAAGGTGAAAATTCACGCAACATCGCATAGCCGACCAGCTCTACAACGAAAATATTGGCACCATAATGCTTCAGCTGATCTGCCCCTTGATAGGCGATCACGATACCAAGCAAAAATGAGGTGATACCGACAATCGGCAACGCCTCAAATCCGGCAATCTGAATATTGTGCAGTATCGGCCGCCAGCGCCAGCGTTGCGGGTGACGCACCAGCGCGCCGACGGACAGGGCCGTTTCGCCGATAAAACTCAGCAGCGCCAGACTGTCTTGCCACGCCGCTTCGGCCTGCTTACCGAGTCGTTCGAAAACAGATAGAGCAGGCACTGGCGGCGCCACTGGTGGCTTAATCTGACTGACCAGCTCCATCAATTGCTGGTATGGCGCCGGCCAGGCCAGCAGTTTGATGGCAACACCCTGGTCGCGTAATTTTTGTAAGCGGCGCTGCAATAACAGACTACCGGTACTGTCAATGTTGATCAGTTGCGCACCATCGAGCTGCAACTCGCCAGTGTCGGGTAAGGTTAATGCCGCTAACTGTCTATCGACATCGCCTAGCAGGCGCGCCGTCCAGCAACCGGAAAGAATCAGGGTTCCGGGGGCAGTTTGACTTAGGGCAGCAGGCAGGCTTGGCGTTTCGGGCATGATGACGGACGTCTCTCAGCGACGGTAGGAAAAAATAGAACGACCGGGTGTCGTTCAATAGGGAAGCCCTGGTAGCTTGCCCTGAGACAAAATACACATCTGTACGCCAGCGTACATAAACCGGCAGAATTTACGTGAATGTCAAATCAGTTCATGGAAAGCGAAGCTGCGCACCGCCACTAAACACAACTATCCGCAACCAAGCGTAACTAAGCGTAACTAAGCGCACGTAGCGGCAGGCGACTCATCCCGGCAACCCGGATTTCTGACCCGCGGATCATCAATACTGCGGTTCATCTGTTCGTGCGACACCAGCAGATTTGTAAAAGCCCCTTCGGGGGCGCCGGCATCACGCCACAATCGTTCAAACGCCATCGCACTGAGCGGCACGCAGCCGATATGCTTGAGCATCACCACATTGCCCGCCAGCAGATGAGGGGCCGCAAAGCGCGCCAGTTGATAATAAGGAAAATTCAAGGGCTGAACCCCGAACACGATACCGACCGGGCCGCCTTCTATGTCAATATCACCTGAAACCGATGATGACACGTAAGGAAGAGGCCCGGATCGACCTTTATGTAACCCGGGGGTTTGTAATTTTTTCGCATAAAAATCAATAATATTGGCACTCAGCAAAATTTCACCACGCGACTGAGCATACAATTGCCCCATGTCAGCGGTGACCGGCAGCGCAAAATCGTCAACTCTGAGATGCATTAGCCTTGCTGCATTCGCCAACACCTTAGCGCGTTCGGCGTAACTTTTCTGGTGCCAGGCCTGGAAGCAGGCCCGCGCGCTAGTCATCTTATTTTCTAACTCTAGGTCGCTCATACAATCCGGAGAAGTACGCGTCTTACCGTACTGTTCACCATGCTTCTTGCCGTACTGTTCACCACCCCGCTTGTTCTGATAAGGTCGATCGATCGGGGTGCTGATTTGCTCGCTGATTTGCTCGATCATGATGCAGTGATCCTCCTTAAAATTTGGCAGGCTGGGATACTGGAAACATGTCATGTTCCGGCATGGATTCAGTAGGTAAGTACAGCGCCACAATAGCCAGCCAGCAGCATCAAGTCTGTACGCCAGCGCACACGCACGCACACGCACATACGTTGGCATGCTAGCTATCTGCTTGTTTTCATTGAGGAAAATCAATCCACCCGCAGCTTTAATATGCATTTTTCCGTATAGTGGTCAGTGTTTTTTCACAAGACACAATCATCCCGGAGCAAGATCGGCAGTGCTGAATATTTCCTGAGCTTGATGAATAAAAATTCATTAATATCCTATAGCGAACTGAAGAGCCGACGCGCAAACGAGAGTAAGCGGGCTTGCGTACGGCAACACACGGACGGCGCGACAATGAGCGCTTAAGCTGGGGCTTAGCCAGAAACACTGCCGGGTCCAACATCGTTCAATCGGCCAGCCCGAGCGGATTTTCAGGGCTTCAGTGTTGATGCTCCTGTGCTTCTGATTCAACGAATTCATTCAACGAATTCATTCAACGAAAGGAACTGCCTTGTCACCTCTATTTTCCCCCACCACTCTGGCCGCTATCCCTTTGCAAAATCGTCTGGTGATGGCACCCATGACGCGCAATCGCGCCATTAACAACACCCCAAACGCCTTGATGGCGCAGTATTACGCTCAACGCGCTTCTGCCGGCCTGATTATTACGGAAGGCACCTCTCCGTCTGCTAACGGGCTCGGGTACGCGCGGATACCGGGCATATTTTCGGCCGACCAAGTTGAAGGCTGGAAACCGGTAACACATGCAGTGCACGCCAACGCGGGCAAAATATTTATGCAGCTGATGCATTGCGGCCGGGTCGGCCACCCACTCAATCTGCCGATAGGCGCACGCTTGCTGGCGCCATCCGCGATTGCCATGACAGGTGAAATGTATACTGACAGCGCGGCAATGCAGGCTTACCCCGTGGCGCGGGCGATGAGCGACACCGATATCGAAAGCGCCATTGATGAATATGCACAAGCGGCAAAAAGTGCGATGGAAGCAGGCTTCGACGGGATTGAATTACACGGCGCCAACGGTTACCTGATAGAACAATTCATCCGCCCCAGTAGCAATCAACGCACCGATGCCTACGGTGGCACACTAGAAAATCGCCTGCGTTTTGTGCTCGACGTTGTCGATGCGGTCAGTGCGGTCATCGGCAAGGACAAAGTCGGAATTCGCCTGTCACCATTTGGCATCTTTAACGACATGCCTCTGTATGAGGCGATGGCGGCTGACTACACCAGCCTTGCCCAACAGCTCAATACCCGCGGCTTACTGTATATTCATTTGGTAGACCATTCCTCAATGGGGGCGCCCGCAGTGCCGGCGTCAATCAAGGCCGCTTTCCGTCAGATTTTCAAGGGCAGCTTGATTCTTTCCGGTGGCTATGATGCGATCCGTGCTGAAAAAGACCTGGCCGACGGCAAGTGCGACCTGATTGCAGTCGGGCGCCCGTTTCTGGCGAACCCGGATCTGCCGGCCAGATGGCAAACCGGGGCAACAGAAAATACGCCCGACATGTCAACTTTTTATACCCCCGGCGCCAAAGGCTATACCGATTATCCGGCGATGACGTCCAAGTGATGCCGAATGGCGATTCCAGTGTTCAGTGTTGCCGATTGTCGCCTATTGTCGCGGTATCAAAACAAGCGACAGCAACACAAACGCCATCAGCGAATAACATAAGGAATAGCACAAGGAATAGCACAAGGAATAACACAAAGAATAACAAGCGGTATGCAGTGCCCGCAACGCCACTATAAGCATTGCGGGTAACGGGCGCCGTGTTCTTTTTACCGCACTGTTGACGCCTGGTAATCTAAGGGGTATTTTGACCTTAGTCATATTTACACGGAGACGCCTACATGTCCGCATCCTTAAGCAACGAAGAGATTGAGGACCGCTATTTTTTAATGGGAAGAATGGAGATCCTCAATGTCTTGAACGATCTGATTCATCGTCGCGAGCCGGTATCGGTGTATTTCAATGGCGGCAAAGACTTTATCCTGACCTTGCTGCTGGAAGCCCGATCCGATGCGCTGATTTTTGATTTGGGTGGCGATGAGCGCACCAATAAATTGCTGGCAAAAAGTACCTCGTGTGTGTTCATCGCCTCGCCGGATGGCATACGCGTGCAATTTTCCGGGCAACAACCCGAACGTTTCTCCTGGGGTGATAGCGATGCTTTCTGGGTTCCGCTGCCAGAGCGCCTGGTACGCTTGCAAAGACGCGAGTGTTATCGCAATGTCTTACCGGTGATCAGCGCACTAAAAGTCTCTCTAAGCGATCAGAGTGGCGCTAGCCTGGGTGACTGGGCTTTGCATGATTTAAGTGTCGGCGGTTTTGGTGCCAGCGTCGCTGGCGAACCGCGTTGTAAAATTGGCGATACACTGGCGCACGTCATGATTGCGCTATCGGATAAAACAAAACTCGATTGTTCTGGCATCGTCCGTCATATTTCGAGCATAGACCGGCATGGTAGCGGGCGCTACCGGGTCGGGGTAGAGTTTATGCAACTGCCGCACAAGATGGAAGTGGCCATACAACGTTACATCATTAAAATCGAATATGAACGACGCAAGCTATTGATGAAATAAATACTGCCAACAAATAATTTGTAAATAAGCTGCAAATAAGCGGCAAATAATTTTCAAATGAACTACAAAATACGGCGATAAGCAAAGGGAGAGACGCATGAAATGGGAAGGCAATCGCGAAAGTGATAACGTCGAAGACCGGCGTGGTGAAAGTACTTCGGGCGGTGGCGGCGGTGGTGGTTTCAGCGGCGGACGCTTAGGGATAGGCTCGGTCGTCATCGCTTTAGTGGTGTCGTATTTCTTCGGGATTAACCCGATGACGGTCCTGAGTCTGTTAAGCGGCGGGTCAGCCCCCAACAGTCAGACTGGCCAGTCTGACCAGGCAGCCAACCCGCCATCAGCCACCGCGCCAGCCAACGACAAAACCACGCGCTTTGTCAGAACCGTGCTGGCTGATACGGAAGATGTCTGGGGTAACATTTTTCGCGCCAGCGGCAAGGAATATGTGCGCCCCAAATTAGATGTTTTCACCGGCTCCATTAAAACCGCATGCGGTAGCGGCGATACTGCGTCCGGCCCGTTTTACTGCCCCGGCGACCAGAAGGTGTATATCGATTTGGCCTTCTTCCAGACCATGCGTGAGCGGTTTCAGGTCTCTGCCGAATTTGCCCAGGCCTATGTGATTGCCCATGAGGTCGGGCATCATGTGCAAAATCTCAGCGGCATCAGCGATAAGGTGGACCAACAACGTCGCACCAGCTCTGAAAAACAGGCCAATGCGCTGTCGGTCAAATTAGAATTACAGGCCGATTGCTTTGCCGGTGTCTGGGCCTTTCATGCCAACCAGGCACGCAGTATTTTAGAGTCCGGCGATATTGATGCGGCCTTAAAAGCCGCCACCGCGATTGGCGACGATACTTTACAACGTCAGGCCCGCGGCCAGGTGGTGCCCGATTCATTCACCCACGGCAGTTCGGAGCAAAGGGTGCGCTGGTTTAAGCGCGGCATCGACAATGGCAAACTGAACGACTGCAATACCTTCGGCACCAACCAACTTTAATGCTGTAGCCAGCAGCACACCATCTTGAGCGATTCTCTTTTCCTTTTTGATGACGCCAGCCGCCTGGAACCGATCCAGGCGGCTGATGCCGAGCTGGCCTTTGCTCCACAGTTTTATTCGGCTGCCAAGGCCGATGCCGTATTTACACAGTTACTCCATGAGACTAACTGGCGGCAAGACCGTATACAGGTCTGGGGTAAATCGCATTTACAACCCCGGCTGACCTCCTGGCATGGCGATGCCGGCAGCGCTTATCAATATTCAGGCATCAAACTGGTGCCACAAAGCTGGACCGCCACCCTGCGCCAGATTCAACACGACATCAGCCAGGCGACCGGGCATCAGTTCAATAGTGTGTTGCTTAATCTGTATCGCGATCAGCAAGACAGTATGGGTTGGCATAGCGACGATGAGCCAGAGTTAGGGCGCAACCCGGTGATTGCATCCTTCAGTCTGGGCGCCACCCGCAGCTTTAAACTGAAACACAAGAGCCGCACCGAACAACACCCCCTGAAACTGGATCTGGGCCACGGCAGCTTGCTAATCATGGCCGGCGCGACCCAGCACCACTGGCAGCACAGCATCAGCAAAATGACACGCGCCACCGGCCCCAGAATCAATCTGACGTTCCGCCGCATCCTGGAAATAAATTAAACGGGCGCGGTGCTGCGGCGCTGTTACCGGCACAAACTGAATACTGAATATTTAGCCCGATACCTTTCGGCTATCGCGCAACACCTTTAACAGCGCCGCCGCGCCGTAAGCGATATCGGCCTCGGGAATCGAAGAAAAGCCCAACAACAAACCGGGGGCATAATTGTTTAGCGGCGCGTCTGCGTTAGCAATATCCTGCGGCCCGAGCGCCGCTGCAGAACGCTCAGGATGGCCGGTATGGCTGTAATACGATAGCGCGCGCAATTCTATCCCCGCCGCCAGACCTGCCCGCACCACTGCCTGCTCGTCATTGGCGTGCCTGAAATGCACTGCCAAATCCAGCCCGCCGTCGCTCGCCCCGCTACGTAACTCATCGGCCAGATTGGTCTCAAGCGCGTGCAACAAGGCTGCCTGCCGCCCTGCATACAGCTTACGAGTGCGCTTAATATGGCGGCTAAAATGCCCTTCTACCATAAAATCGGCCAACACCATTTGCGGCACGATGGCAGTATGTTTATCGATAATGACTTTGGCCTGCACCAGGGGCGCCACCAGTGTTTCCGGCACCACCATATAGCCAAGCCGCAAACCGGGAAACAAGACTTTGGACAAGGTGCCGACATAGATCACCCCGCCACTCTGGTCCAGACTTTGCAAGGACGCCAGAGGCGCGCCGGAATAACGGTATTCGCTGTCGTAGTCATCTTCAATCACCCAGGCAC
>JBBQNW010000137.1:0-7546 GCA_038330335.1 Burkholderiales bacterium
GCGCTATGCGACGTATTCGGCAGCACTTATTGCTTTCTTCCTTGATGCTAGTGTTTCTCAGCGGACAAGCCTGCGCCGTGAGTGCTACCAGTCTGACCGCGAGTGAGGTTGGCAGGGACGCTGCTCGTGAGGTTGCTAGTGGGGCTATTCAGGCTTCATTGCGTGAAAAATATACCAAATTCGAATACCGCATTCCGATGCGCGATGGTGCCAAACTTTTTACGGTGCTGTACGTGCCGAAAGATGCCGGTAAAACCTATCCGTTTTTAATCAGCCGTAGCCCTTACGGTTCAGGGGTCCTGGAGCAAGGCCAGACCCATTACGGGGTTGATTACTACCCGGCTTGGCTCGGCCCTTCCAAAGAATTTGAGGACAGTGGTTACATCTTTGTGAATCAGGATGTCCGTGGGCGCTATATGTCGGAAGGCCTCTGGCAGGAAATGACCCCGCACGGTAAAACATCGCGCGCAGCAGGTGAGGGTATCGAGAGCCAGGACATGCACGACACCGTGGAGTGGCTGCTCAAACATGTCGCCAACAATAACGGCAAAGTCGGAATATGGGGCATCTCTTACCCGGGATTCTATACCTCTGCCAGCGTGATCGATTCCCATCCGGCGATCAAGGCAGCGTCGCCGCAGGCACCGGTAACGGATTTGTACATGGGCGACGATTCCTACCACGGCGGCGCGTTTATGTTAGCCGCTAATTTCGGGTTTTATGCAAATTTTACCAAGGAAGAGAATCCCACCAGGCTGCCGCGAAAATGGGAAGAATTCGACTACGGGACGGAAGACGGCTATGAGTTTTTTTTGTCGCAATTGAGCTTAAAAAACATTACCGCCAAACTCAATGACAAGCAGCGTGAGTTTCTGATGCCAACCATTGAGCACACTACCTACGATGATTTTTGGAAGGCAATGAATATAGCGCCCCATCTGAAAAACATTCATGCGGCGGTGCTGACCGTGGGTGGGTGGTATGACGCCGAAGATCCGCAAGGACCATTGACCACCTACCAAAGTATTAAGAAAAATAATGCAGGCACTGCCGGGATATTTAACGGCTTGGTCATGGGGCCTTGGGCGCATGGGGGATGGGCGCGTTCCGATGGTGAGAAACTCGGGCATGTGAATTTTGATGCTAAAACGGCAGACCACTTCCGGAAAAACATTATTTTCCCCTTTTTTGAACAGCATTTAAAAGCCGTAGCGCTAAAGTCTATCCCGGAGGCGCAGGTGTTTGAAACCGGTACCAATGTCTGGCGTAACTACAGCACCTGGCCACCGCGCGAGGCGCAGGCGCGCACGCTGTATTTCGGCGAAAAGGGCAGCCTGAACTGGGCGCCGTTAGCGCCATCTGCCCCGGCATCAGGCAATGTTAACGCTGTATCTACGGCATATGACGAATACGTCAGTGACCCCAGAAAACCCGTGCCGTTTATTGCCTATACTGCGACGGAAGTGCCAAAAGAATATATGGTCTCTGACCAGCGTTTTGCTGCTACGCGGCCCGATGTGCTGGTATATCAGACCGCGGTGCTGGACGAGGATGTCACTATCCTTGGCCCGGTCAGTCCGCAGTTGTTTGCCTCTACCAGCGGTACCGATGCAGATTGGGTAGTCAAACTGATTGACGTATACCCTGGCGAATATCCTCACCGGCATGCTGAAAAAGAAAGAGGCAAGGACGTGCCGCCGCCGGCAATGACAATGGCCGGCTATCAGCAGCTGGTGCGTGGTGAACCATTTCGCGGCAAGTTCCGCAAGGGATTTGAGACGCCGCATGCGTTTGTTCCGGATCAGGTTGAACGCGTCAGCTATAGCATGCCCGATATTAATCACACCTTTCGCCGTGGTCATCGCATCATGGTGCAAATACAAAGCACCTGGTTTCCACTGGTAGACCTGAATCCGCAAAAATTTATGGATATTCCGCAAGCCAGGCCGGAAGATTTTCAAAAAGCCACACAGCGCATTTACCATGCGCCGGCGCAGTATTCGGGCATCGCTGTTCAAGTTTTACCGAGGTAATATGGCATGGTGCTACCCGTACTGTGCGTATTGTGTTTTATGTCATTCAACTTATTTTGAGACAAAATCAATGAATAAAAAGACCGTCCTTCGCCGCAGTGTGGCTGCAACCCTGTTGTGTTTTTCATGCAGTGGCTATGCGGCTGATACGCTAATCAATAGCGGCTCTGCCGTGAGCAATAATCTGGTACTAGAATCGCAGACGATGGATAAAAGTGCCGACGCTTGCCGGGATTTTTATCAGTATGCGAATGGTCAATGGCTACGTGATAACCCCATTCCCGCCGACCGTGCGCGCTACAGTGCTTATGATGAAGTCACCGAACGCAATCTGCTGGCGTTAAAAAGTATTGCCGAGGCCGCTTCGGCTGGTGCCGGTGACAGTCACGCCGCCAGACTGGTTGGTGCTTACTACCGCAGCGGCATGGACGAAGCTAAGATTGAGGCCGATGGCGCTAAACCACTAGCCGCCGCATTGGCAAACATAGAGGCGATTCAAACCCGTGATCAGTTATTGTCGGTCATCGCGCAGCATCATCAGGCCGGGGTCAGCGCTTTATTTAGTTTTTATATTGATCAGGACGCCAAAAATACCAGCCGTTATATCCCGCAAATAGCCCAGGGTGGCCTGGGTTTGCCTGACCGCGATTACTATCTGAAAACCGATGCCAAGACGCGTGATATCCGTCAAAAATATCAAGCCTATCTGGCCCAGATGTTTACACTACTGGGCGATGGTGCCGACACGGCCAGGCAAAATGCCAGCGTGGTGATGGCATTGGAAACACGCTTGGCGAAGGTTTCTTTAACTAAGGTTGCCTTGCGCGATCCGCAAGCGTCTTACCACCTAATGGATTTGCCGGGCATGCAAAAACTGGAGTCGCATACCGTTTGGGCCAATTACTTCAGAGATATCGGCCTGGCAACGCCGGGGCAAATCAATGTCGCGCATCCGAAATTTATGGTCGAAGCGAGCCGCATGTTAAACACAGTGCCGTTGCCAGAATGGAAAACCTATCTGCGCTGGCACTTGGCCAATAGCAAATCTAAGGAATTGTCAGCAGCCTTTGTGAATGCCAATTTTGATTTTTACGGACGTACGCTGGCGGGCACAAAAGAGTTGCAACCGCGCTGGAAGCGCGTCTTAACCACCATCGACACAAATATTGGCGAGGCGATGGGGGAGCTGTATGTGGCAAAATTTTTCGGTCCGGAAGCCAAAGCCGGTGTGCTGGAAATGGTCGATAACATCAAGCTCGCCATGCGTGACAGCATCGGTCAATTAGCATGGATGTCTGACACCACTAAGCAGCAGGCTTACAAAAAACTCGACACCTTGATGGTGAAAATCGGTTACCCCGATACCTGGCGTGATTACAGCAGCCTGAGCATTGATAACGGCTCTTTTGCCATCAACAATATGCATGCTGCCGAGTTTGAATTCAAACGCAATCTGGCCAAATTAGGAAAACCAATAGACCGCAACGAGTGGGGCATGACGCCACCCACGGTCAACGCCTATTACAACCCGACTATGAACGAAATGGTGTTTCCAGCCGGAATTTTGCAGCCACCGCTGTATCACGTTAATGCTGACCCGGCCGCTAACTACGGCAATACCGGTGCCACAATTGGCCATGAATTGACGCATGCCTTTGATGATGAAGGGCGCCAGTTTGATGCCTCAGGTAATTTGAAAAGCTGGTGGACCAAGCAAGATGAAAAGAACTTCCTGACCCGTGTTGTTGCGATAGAAAAGCAGTTTGATGAATTTAATCCTATCGATCAGCTGCACATTAATGGCAAGCTCACTGCCGGTGAAAATATTGCCGATTTAGGTGGTATGAAGATCGCTCTGCAGGCATTAAAAAATTCGCTGAAAAACAAACCGCAAGCCGCAGAAATTGATGGCCTGACGGTAGAGCAGCGCTTTTTTATCGCCAATGCGCAAAGTTTTCGTGGGTTGATGCGCGACGAGCGTTTGCGTTTGCAACTGGCAACGGACCCGCATGCGCCGGAAAAATATCGTGTGATCGCGCCGTTGGCGAATATGCCCGAATTTTCCCAAGCATTTCAATGTAAGGGTGATCGTTCACCTCTCAGGGCAGAATCGAAGCGCGTCACCATCTGGTAGACGTGCTTGCGCTAGCTGGCGCTGTTATCCCGCTGTTATCCGTTATCAGCGCCGGCCATGTGGCATAGGTATTCTGTACGGTAGTGCTAGCAAGCATTGCCATCTTAGCTTTTATACCGAGCGCTGAGGCAAGCCCTTGGTTCGGTATGTCATAACTAGCCAACAAGCTAATATTTAGATTTTTTCCATTTCTTCCGGATCAAGCGCAATCACGTGCGTTTGCATGATGCCGTGTTCGTCGTGCCATTCGCGCATGATGCAGGGCTGGCCCTCTTCATCGATGTCGATGATTTTAAAGAAATTGCCTATCATTGATTCAATCAAAATTCTTTCATCTTCAGGAAAACTCTTGATGAATTTTTTGTCCAGGGTGACGACACGAATGATGTCGCCAATGGCAACAGGCTGGTTTTTGATATCAAGCAATTTGGGATCGGACATAAGAATTTTCAGTGATTTTTGTTGCTGCATTTTAACCTGAATCAAATGCAATATCCCGCTATCTATGCGCCTAGTTTACTTAAATCTGCCTGCCAGGCGCATGGAATAGACATCTTGAGATTTTGATGAGCCCGTTAGCAACAAGGGCTTAAACCTTGTGGTTTAAGCCCTTGTCAGCTCTGCCTGTAGTTGATGATGTCTTGATGTATTGATGTTATATCGCTAGAGTTTTCTTTTGGCGGGCAATCCAATACAGTGCCACCACGATGAGGGCATACGGCAACATGGATAAGGCATCTGCGCTGCCACCTTCAAAGAAAGGGTTGTTGAGCGTGGCCCAGTCGCCGATTTTCTTGTCGAAATCTGTCAGTATCCCTGCGGTAAAGGCGATCACGATACCGCCCAATGCTCCGCCGGCGATATAGCCAGAGGCCAACAGGGTGCCTGAGCCGCTGTCACCTGCCGATTGCTTTTCTTCTTCGCTCAGATGCCGGTTTTGCGCTAGCTGATTATTGCGTCTGTCGACGAGCCAGCGAATCATGCCGCCGACAAACAGCGGTGCCGATGAGGATAAAGGCAGGTAAACCCCGACCGCAAACGCCAGCGACGGGATGCCGGCCATTTCTAACACCAGCGCGATCATCACGCCAAACAAGACCAGGGTCCAGGGTAATTGCCGGTCCAGAATGCCTTTGATGATGTAAGACATCAGCACGGCTTTAGGCGCATCATACTTTTTGACTTCGGTGCCATCTGGGCGTTTGGTGTACGCACCATTGATGCCCGGATCCACCAGATAGATCGCTTTGCCGGCGTTATCCACCAGGTATTTACCGGCGGGGCCGCCCAGGCTGTCGTTCTTATGCCAGACTTTGTAAGTGGCATGGTCTTGTTCTGCCTGCGGGCCCTGTAATTGAGCGGTGCCAGTTAATATCGAAGCGTCGGTGCTTAAGGCCGGCGCCACCTGTGCCGCAGGTACGTAGACCGTGCCCGCGTCATTGAGCTTGAGCAAAATGGGCCCGAGTATCAGTGCCGATGATAAGGCGCCCGCCAGAATCGCGTATTGCTGCAGGCGCGGCGTGGCACCGAGTAAGTAGCCAGTTTTCAAATCCTGCGAAGTGGTGCCGGCATTACTTGAAGCGATGCAGACAATCGCGCCGACGGATAAGGCCGTGACGTAATATTGGCCGCCGGTCCAGCCCATGATCAGGAAAATCAGGCAGGTGAATAGCAAGGTGGCTACCGTCATTCCGGAGATCGGGTTAGAGGATGAGCCAATTTCGCCGGTCAGACGCGAGGACACCGTCGAGAACAGAAAGCCAAATACCAATATCAGCAATGCGCCTAGCAGGTTCATGTGTAAAGGGGTGGCGACGGTGATGACGGCAATAATGCTGAGAGCACCGATGACGACCCATTTCATCGGGATGTCCTGGTCGGTGCGTAACACGGCAGCGCCCTTGTTTGCCGCGCCGGAATCCTTATTGATGTCCTTGCTATTACGGCCTAAATTCAAACCAGACAAGCCAGCTGACAAACTGCGCCAGATGGTCGGCATGGCACGCAACAGGCTGATGAGGCCGCCTGCAGCAACCGCACCGGCGCCGATATACAGCACATAGGCGCTGCGGATGTCATGCGGGCTCATGGCGCTGATCAGTTTGGTGCCAGGCGCTAAAGGTACTGTCAGGGCGTCACCAAAAAACTTAATCATCGGAATAAAAAGCAGATACGACATGACGCCGCCAGCGGCCATCACGGCAGCGATTCGCGGGCCGATGATATAACCCACGCCCAATAACTCGGGCGAGACTTCTATCCCTATCGAGCCAGCTTTAAGCGGCGCGCCGAAAACGACTTCCGGCGTATCTTTCCAGCCCTTGAATGCGACGTTGAGTACCTTGTACAGCATGCCGACACCAAAGCCACCAAAAATGATGGCGGCGCGTTTGCCGGCTTCGTCTTGCGCTGCAGGGTTGCTCGCTTCGCCGGCGGCTGCACGTGAAGAATCGGTTGCTGCTGCTTTTAATACTTCGGCGCAGGCCGTGCCTTCCGGATATTTGAGTTCAAGATGCTTGTCGACGATCATGGTGCGGCGCATTGGGATCATCATTAAAATACCCAGCAAACCGCCGAGCACACCGACCAGCATCACGCGTGAAATTTCCAGATCAAAACCGAGAATCAGGATGGCGGGCATGGTGACGCCTAAACCAAAGGCGAGTGATTCTCCGGCCGACCCGGCAGTCTGGGTGATGCTGTTTTCTAAAATCGTGGAGTCTTTGCCGCCTAGCTTATGGGTCAGGCGAAACAGGGTGATGGCGATAACCGCTACCGGTATCGAGGCACTCACGGTCAGCCCGACTTTGAGTACCAGGTAGAGCGAGGATGCACCGAAAATCATACCCAGCACGACGCCCATCACCAACGCCCGGATAGTTAATTCGGGCAAATCTGCAGAGGCTGGAATATACGGCTTAAAGCCTGATGTGGCTGCTGCTGGTGCAGCGGGCGAGAAATTTTCTTTTGCCATTGGTCTACCTTCTTGTTGTCTCAAAGCGGGGTCTCAAAAACAGCGCGGCGGCAGATAATGCCGTGTGCTGGTGCGACGGCGGTCTACTCAGGGTCTCTGGGCGACCGGTGTATTACTGATTATTTTGTCAATCAGCAATTATGCCGTTTTTTAATGAACTTTAGCAAACCCTGCACACAGCTGTTACCTGCCTAAATTAGGTTAAAGCGAAGCTAAAACGAAGCTAAAACGAAGTTAATACCAGCGTAGACCGCATTGAAAGCACACTAAATACAAAATGCTATGCACTTGGCTCTCGTTCTTGCATTGCCAGATCAGGGCTTAAGCCGGGTAACACTGTAATGGCACGGATAATCGGATTTCTCCAGGCTAAAACCGCCAGCAACAGCGCCATACCTCCGGCAA
>JBBQNW010000138.1:0-7525 GCA_038330335.1 Burkholderiales bacterium
ATATTCGACGGCGCTAACCCATGTAAGAAATCAAGCACACCGGCCAAGTGCTGCTGCAGCTCAGCCAGCACAAAATCAGCCACCTGACTTTTTTTTGCCGCATGCAACTGGTCCACCACTTCAGACACTTTATCGCGGATGTCTTTGGCGCCACGCTGGTCTACCCGGGCAGAAAAAAACCATGTCAGCGCCTCGGGAACATCGATCACGGTTTGCCTGAAGGTCTCCATGTTTTCATCACGCGACAAACTCACTTCGGCAAAAATCGCCAGCGCATCGAAAATATCGCCACGGATTTTTTTCGACTGCACAGTCGCAAAATTATTCAAGGCAATCGCAATCATGCCACGCAAGAAAAGAATTTCCTCGCGTTGCAAATAACCCTTCATTTCCAGCGTGCGGTAGCTGATATCGGCCTGCATCAAGGCGTTTTCTATGGCGATGGACTGGTGTTTATCACGAATCAAAATTGCACAGCCGTCCAGTGCATGTTTGGATTTTTTCCAGCGTTCCAGCGCTTTCACTACCTGCTCAGCGCAACTTGTGCCGCTGGCAGCAGCGTCATCGTCATACAGCAACTGGCTGATGTCAGTTCTCAGCGGCAAGCTGGAATCCACGGGTTTTGCCTTAAACGCTTCCATCGCATAGGCCAGATGCGGGCCGTGGCGATAACTGTAGGTCAGTGGATAAGCGACCGTGGCCGGGTAACTGGCACGAAAGCGGCTGCTCATAAATTCTTCGCTGGCACCGAGCTTGGAATGAATCACCTGATCGGTATCGCCAGCCCCGACAAAGTAGCTGTATTGCGGATCGATCAGATGCTGCAAAATCCGGTAAGAGGCTTCGTTCAGGTCATGTAATTCATCGCAAATGATCAGGCGGTAGCGCGGCAGCAAGGGCCGCGCCGAAGGGTCTGCATTCAGAATGCGCGCCAGATCGTAAGTGGCATCAAACGCGCCGCGAAAATGCACCTGATCATCATGCCCCAGGCGCAGGGTCTCGTATTCGATGGTAGTCAGGTATTCCGACAATGGCACCCCCAGCTCGGCGCTGACCTCTTCCACGTCTCTGCCCTCAACCTCGGCCTGCAGCAGCATCTTAGCTTTCAGCTCGAGTTGCGTATGAATAAACTGACTGATCGCCAGATTATGGGTATGGATTTCCAAATAATCGACCTTGCCGGTATAGTTGTCACTGACATTTTCCAGCGCCGCAATCACATACTCTTTCAAGTCTTTACTCTGGGGCAGCACAGCGACCTTGCGGCATTCGATTTTTTCCAACAACTCAATAGAAAAATCCTCAAAAGTCGCGACCTTGAGGCGTGCAGCGGTAGTCGGCGGAATCCCGATATCAAGCAGTCGCTTTTTGAGAACATCTCGCGCTTCCGGCGTAAACACCAGCGCCAGGATATTTTCTGGCTCCAGCTTGCGGGCAATCGCCTCGCCTATGCGTAGCGCCAGTGTCGTGGTTTTAGCGGCGCCGGCATTGGCCTTGATAACGACAACTTTATTCTTCGACAATTGGATATTGAGCTGCTCGCCAGTAGGATGAATATCCTTAGGAACAAAGCGCGGCGCATCGGTTTTTATCATGGCATATCCGGGGTGGATGTCTTGAAATTAGAATTGAAATAGAAATGAAGGTCAGGCTCAGGCCCGCCAAGCACGCTCACTAAGGTGATGAGAATGGCCTTACCAGATAAACGGGGCAAACACACCGACATGCGAAGCGCTATTTAGCAAAGCAAGACTTACCCATTTTGCATTATGGCGCAGAGCGGTAATGATGCAAAATGCGCGAAGACACTAGACCAAGGCGAGTTTACCGCCAGCGCCAGCGCCAGCGTCGTTACGCCGGCGCCAGACCTGCCAGCGCTCTTTACCGGCAAATACGGTAATAGAATCATCGACCCCGGTATCTTCCAGCAACTCAAAATATGGCGCAATCAGTGCCTGCAACTCGTCCGCCTGGATACTAAACGGCGGCCCTTTCAAGGACCGTTCAGGGCTGTTGTCGGTGTAAAAAAAACCTGCCAGCAAACCACCCGCGGGCAACAATGCGGCCCAGCGCGCGACGATGTCGGCGCGCATCGTGGCAGGCAATGCGCACAAGAACGCACGTTCATAGATCAGATCAAGCGTCCGTTGCGGCTGATACTGAAAAAAATCCGCTTCGACCACATGCTTGCCCCACACGCCGATCGCTGCTCTGGCGCTGGCCACGGCCGCCGGGGAAAAATCGATGGCAGTGACATCCCACCCGGCCTGTGCCAAAAATGCCGCCTCGTAACCGATGCCGCAACCGGGAATCAGGGTCACCAGAGTTCGCTCTGCGCGCCGGACAAATTCTTGCAAAGCCTGCGGCACACCACCTTTATCCCAGGGCGTGAAGCTAGCCTCAAAACGCTGATTCCAAAAACCGGGCTGGGTCGAGTCTTTGCTGTCGAATTTCTGCATGATGCGCGGGTCAATATTCAATGAAGTGAAACATCAATTGTGCGATCAGGATACCGGCAATCATGCCGCCGCCGAAATACACGATGGTGCGCAATAAGCGATTGGTGGCGCGCTGTTCGGTCAGCAATGCCGCCAGCAATGCATCGTTTTTTGGCGCTTCGCCAGCACGCAACAGTGCCTGATGCGCCAGGCGCGGCAACTGAGGGAAAATATGGCTGTAGCGCGGCCCTTCGGCTTTGAATTTTTCAATCAGGCCGCGCCAGCCAACCTGTTCGTTCATCCAGCGTTCCAGGAAGGGTTTTGCAGTTTTCCAGAGATCAAGATTAGGGTCCAGCTGACGCCCTAAACCTTCAATATTGAGCAAGGTTTTTTGCAGCAATACCAGCTGCGGCTGCACTTCGACATTAAAGCGGCGCGAGGTCTGGAACAAGCGTAACAACACCTGACCGAAAGAAATATCCTTCAGCGGCCGGTCAAAAATCGGTTCACAACAAGCGCGCACCGCCGCTTCCAGCTCATCCACCCGGGTCTCTTTCGGCGCCCAGCCGGATTCAATATGCGCTTCAGCGACACGCTTGTAATCACGTTGAAAAAAAGCCAAAAAATTCTGCGACAAATAGTCTTTATCAAAGTCGTTGAGCGTGCCGACAATACCAAAATCAAGCGCGATATAGCGGCCAAACGTGGCTGGCTCGGTGGAGACCAAAATATTTCCCGGGTGCATATCCGCATGAAAAAAACCATCACGAAAAATCTGCGTAAAAAAGATGGTGACGCCATCGCGTGAGAGTTTTTCCAGGTCGACACCGGCTTCACGTAATTTATCCAGCTGAGAAATCGGGATACCGTTCATGCGCTGCATCACGATGACTGAGGGCGAGCAGTAATCCCAGAACATTTCCGGTACCAGCATCAAATCGGAATCGGCAAAATTGCGCCGCAACTGGCTGCCATTGGCCGCTTCGCGCATCAGATCAAGTTCATCATGCAAGTATTTATCGAACTCGGCGACGACTTCTTTGGGCTTCAGGCGTTTGCCGTCAGGCCACAAAAATTCTAGCCAACCGGCGGCGATCTGCATTAGTGCTACGTCATTGTCGATGGCATCTTTCATCCCTGGCCGCAGCACCTTCACGGCGGCTTCGCGGCCATCTTTCAGGGTCGCAAAATGGACTTGCGCAATCGACGCCGAGGCGACCGGCGTGCGTTCAAAACTGGCAAACAGTTCATCCGGGTGCGCGCCCAGCGATTTAACGATTTGTGCGATCGCCAGATCCGTGTCGAAGGCCGGCACCCGGTCTTGCAACCTGGCGAGCTCATCGGCAATATCGGGCGGCATCAGGTCACGCCTGGTCGACAAGACCTGACCGAATTTAACAAAGATAGGGCCCAGATCTTCCAGTGCTCGGCGCAGGCGCTCGCCGCGCGGTGCCGACAAATCACGCCAGAACAATAACGATTCAATCAGACGAGCCGTACGCGGCACAGGCAGGCCGGACATGGCAATTTCATCAATTCCGTAACGTACTGCGACCCGGACAATTTTGATGAGTCTTAATAATTTCAATACCATCTACGACCTTTCCAGTTTCTCTATGCGTTTGATGAGACGTTCGACATCATCACGTAATTTATTGACTTCACTCCCGAAACCCCTGACCGCGGCTGGCCGCACCAGCATCGGGTTTTCTTCCAGAAAATACTCGGCGATATTCTCTTGCAGATGCTGATGGCTTTGCTGCACGCTGCTCAGCAGTGATTTTGCGCCGGCGACCAGACGTACCGCGGCCACGTCGCCAAATAACTTACTCAGGTCTTCCTCGGCTTCCCAGCGCAGATGCTGGCTCAGATGCGAAATGGTATTGGCAAAATCGGCATCACCATCGACTTTCACATAAGAGAAAGCGCGCTCCCGGTTTTGCGCTATCAATGGCAAATCGGCAGGGTTGAGCTTGATCGTGACGCTGGCAGGAGACGCGGCATCGGCGACTTCCAGCAGACCGTCGCCAGAGACCAGTAAGCGCAAGGAAAACAATTGAACATCGATACAGGCGATTTTCCCCGCATGTGTTTGCAATTTTTCCATGGCCCAATGTTCCTGGGCCAGCAAGTGATTAACGAAGAGTACGAAGGGAGCAGAAAGAGAAATCATAATTTATATAAAAAAACCGCCCATGAGATGCATGGGCGGTTTTAAGTTTAACAGCTTATGTACCGGCACGGGTCAGCGTGGGCTAGGTATGACACTGTGTTGGATCAAACTTAGCGGGTCAAACACGACTGTCATGCAACAAAATCACAGTTGTTGAATCCCCGCCAACACCCAACCGCCCTGACCGTTCACCGGCTTGGACAAGTTCCAGACTTCTTTAAAGGCTTCAGCAGGTGCGTTGGCCGCTTCCTTAATCATCCCGGTAAATTTAACGCTGGCCAGATGGTCACTACCAACCACTTCCAGCCCTAACAATTCGGCATCAATCGACACCACGTCAGTGACATTAGCAGAAGCACCACGCTCCTGAATCTGCAACTTGATTTCGGCATACATTTCGGCCGAAGTGAACTCGCGGATATCGTTGATATCTGCTTTGTCCCATGCTGCCTGCAAGCGGATGAAGTAAGTTTTTGCATGACGCAGGAAACCGGTGACATCGAAATCGGCCGGGATATTCCAGCTTGCCTGATCTGCTAGCACAGCGGCAGAACCGGTCGATGCCGTTTGAAAAGATTGCGGTTCAATCCGTGAACCGATTTCCGGCAAAGACGATGCAGGAACACCGGCGTACGACTGCTGTTGTGGTGAAAAAGCAGTAGGGGCAGATGAAGCCGTTTTTCTGTTCTGGAACATTCTAAACAAGAAGAATGCAGCACCGGCCAACAAGATCATTGGCAAAATAGAACCCAATGCGCTTCCCAGACCGCCCATTCCCATTGATGAGAACATCGCGCCTAACAAGGCGCCGCCGACTAAACCGCCGACAATTCCCTTCCATGGGCTGGCTGGCTTAGGCGGAACAGCTCCCGGCGCGGCAACCGGTGCCGCTGGTCTGGCCTGGTTGACGTTGCTGCCAGGAGTAGCAGGTGCCGCCTGGCGTGACACGTTACTAGACTGACGACCAATCGAGCCGCCGCCGCCCAAACGCTTGGCATCTGCATCGCCGACTGCCATAGTCAGGGCACCGGCCACCATCATCATTGCGACTAAAAATTTTTTCATTGGTAAATCTCCTAAAATCTTATTTATGCTACAACTTGATACCGGTGTGCAAAGCGGCCACACCTGCCGTTAAATTGTAATACTGTACCCGTTCAAGACCGGCTTCCTGCATCATATTTTTCAGGGTTTCCTGATCAGGATGCATGCGTATCGATTCGGCCAGATAACGATAACTCTCGGCATCATTGGCAATCTTTTTACCCAGCCATGGTAAGACCTTGAACGAGTATAAATCATACGGTTTTTGTATGAAGTCGGGCACTTTAGAAAACTCCAGCACCAGCAACTTCCCACCCGGCTTCAATACCCTGCGCATTTCTGCCAGTGCCTGATCCTTGTGCGTCATATTGCGCAAACCGAATGCGACACTGACGCGATCAAAATAATTATCAGGAAAAGGCAATTTCTCTGCATCGCACAGTAAGGTGGGGGTAACCAAGCCTTTATTCAAGAGCCGGTCACGACCTACCCGCAACATGGACTCATTGATATCGGTATGCCATACCTCACCAGTTTTTCCTGCCTGTTTGACAAATTCTTTGGCCAGATCGCCAGTGCCACCGGCGATATCGAGAACTTTAAAGCCCGGGCGCACACCGGCCTGAGCAATGGTGAATATTTTCCAGACACGATGCAGACCAGCCGACATCAGATCGTTCATGACATCATATTTAGCAGCAACAGAGTGAAACACCTCTGCCACTTTATGGACTTTCTGATCTTCTTCTACGGTCGTGTAGCCGAAATGGGTGGTATTACTCATAGCCTGGCTCTCATGAAATTTTTGTGCACATTATAGGTCAAGCCGGATCCCGCACCAAGTGCCAGCACGTCATTACAAATGGCGACGCCAAAGGCTTAATGCTTATGTCCGCAAGCCCCGCCCGACTTGACCGGGGCACTGGTATCGCGCCCGCTATCCCCGGGGTGCCCGGCCGCCTGCAACCGGTCCATATAATCCAACCAGAGACTGGCTTGATTTTCGCCTAGCCAATACAAATAATCCCAGGAAAAAATGCCGGATTCATGCGCATCCGAAAACAGCGGTTTGACCGCATAATTACCTACTGGTTCCAATCCGGTCAGGCCGACGTTACGCTTACCAGTTTGCAAAGTTTCCTGGCCGATACCATGGCCACGCACTTCGGCCGAAGGCGAGTACACGCGCAAGAGCTCGAACGGCAAGGAAAATTCTTTGCCGTCATCAAAATTAATTTCCAACACGCGTGACTGGGTGCGTACATTCAGCGCGGTCGGTGCCGGGGTGGCGATATGCTTTTTGGATTCTGTCATGGTGTTCCTGGTGTTCCTGGCATTGCTGATGGCGCTAGCCATCCGCATTCATTGAATACGTTGTTGCAACGGCATAAAGAAATGGCTGCTCGCCTTATTTTAGGCGCATTAGCAATTCGGCGCGCAACATCGGTAGTAAATTCTTGCGCGCACTAACATCCGGCAAGACCGGCGTGGCTTGTGCCCAGACCGGATTCGGGAAATGCGCATCATCGGTATAGCGCGGAATAATATGCCAGTGCAAATGCGGCACCATGTTACCAAAGCTGGCCAGATTGATTTTATGTGGCACCATGATATCGCGAATGACTTGCTCGACAGCCCAGACGGCGGCCATTAACTCCTGGCGTTCTGACTCAGACAAATCCGTCATTTCCTTGACATGCGCAGTCCAGACTACCCGGCAAAAGCCGGGATAGTTGGCGTCATCCACCAGCAGCACACGCCAGTGCGGGCTGGCAAACACCACATCGCCTAGCTGCGCATCACACAATTCACAATATGGCAAAGTCACAGCAGTCATCAGACCAGCACCCGCTCGATGCCGCCGTTATTG
>JBBQNW010000139.1:0-7383 GCA_038330335.1 Burkholderiales bacterium
GGTGTTCCACGCCTGGTAGCACGCCCGACCGCGAGTTTGTCGCTGGAAGCGCAGCAAAGACGCGAAATGAAGCAAAAGCTATATGGTGACTGAGTAGTTAGTAGCACGCAATACGCGTCTGTTCATGACAAACGTGCAGTGTTCAGCTGCGCGTTTTTTATTGGAATTTAATGCAACAAAGTTGCGTTATCCGGAATTATTCCCGGAACTAAAGCGCCTGATGTGCACTCTGAATGCCACTCACTAGTCGTTATCAGGATTATTTTTTCCGCACTCACAGCAGACAAATAAGCTGAAAATTGCGATGCTGCTGACAACAAGGCTGTAAACGTCAGGACTGTCGGTTTTACACCACAGAACGCGAATAGATTTCGCCTCATTTTTTTAAAAAATACGTCTGTGTGCAAACCAGCTCAGGCGTCTCTGTACAAAAAAATTACGTTACACTAAAAACATGCGCCGCTACCGCCTTCCGATTCAATATCCAGCAGCCAGATGCTTGTTGTGGATATTGTTACCCGCCTTACTGCTAACGCAGTGGGTTGGTATGGCGCATAGAATTTCTCACGCAAGCAGCGCCAACGGTAGTTCGATATACCGTCTCAGCAATCCCAGTTATGTCGCCAATTTTCCGTTTGGCGATGACAATCGTCTGCATTCCTGCGCTGCATTTGATGCCGCAACCTTAGCGGAATGTCTGCACAGCGCAGCGCTACTGATGGCACCGCCAGCCAGTATCAGGCCGGGTATTTTACTAGCGAGCAATAAAGTATGGCTGGCGTCGCCGCCACGTTACTTTGCCTCACGTGCACCGCCACACCACTCCTGAACCGGCTCAAGCCGGCACTGTTTGTCTTTAAACCACCAGCGCTCTTGCGCACGGTGTGGCTTATTTCATTTATCAGGAAGCACTATGTCTTTTCAACGCACTTTATTGGCCAGCGCGGTCTTGTCCGCACTCGCCCCGGCAGCCTATGCACAAACTGCCACCGTCACTACCGTCAACGTTTCCGCCAACCCCTTGGGTAACGATGAGAACATGCAAATTCTCACACCGGCCAAAGTCCTGGCCGGCCCTGAATTACGCACAAAATTAGGTAGCTCATTAGGTGAGACTCTGGGCGGCGAACTAGGTGTTGCTGCCTCCGGTTTTGGTGCCGGGGCATCGCGTCCGATTATTCGCGGCCTGGAAGGCCCGCGTGTCAAAATCTTACAAAACGGTATGGCCGTTGCCGATGTCTCCAGCCTGTCTAACGATCACGCGGTTGCCAGCGAAAGTGCGACGGCCCAACAAATCGAAATCCTGCGCGGACCGGCAGCCCTGTTGTACGGTAGCGGCGCTATTGGTGGTCTGGTCAATGTCGTGGATAACCGGATTCCGACCACACTGAGCCAGCAGATCACAGGCGAAGCAGAACTGCGTTACGGCTCAGTTAACCTGGAAAAAAATCTATCCTTCTCGCTCGAAGGCAGTCGCGGTGATATCGGTCTGCATCTGGACGGCAACGCCCGCGACACCGGCAATTATCGCATTCCGGGGCAGGCAGAAACGGGGAACACAGCCTCTGCCAGCGGCCGCCTGCCGTCAAGCTACACCAAAGAATCCAGCATTGCGATTGGCGCGGCATGGATACAAGGATGGGGGCATCTGGGCGCTGCCATACAAACCATGGATGATCACTATGGCATCCCGACGGCAGAACACTCGTTCATCGACTTAAAACAAAATCGCTTTGATCTCGATAGCCTGATTAATTCTCCGCTGGCTGGATTTGACAATCTGAAATTTAAGCTCAGTGCCACCGATTATCAGCATACCGAAAAAATGCAAGATGGCACGCCGATTACGGACTTTAGCAATCGCGCCCTGGAAACACGCTTGACACTGGCACATAGCAACTGGGCCGGATGGGACGGTAGCTGGGGCCTGCAAACCGAAAATATCCGCTTTTCTGCCTTGTCAGCCAGCACCGGACGCTCCGATACGGTACCGACGACAAACTCTTCCTCGCTGGCCTTGTTTGCCGTTGAACAGCGCAGCTTTGGCGATATCACGGCCAGCACCGGTGCCAGAATAGAAAACGTCAAGCGTACGCCAGATCAACAATACCATTTGCTGAACCGCAGTTTCACCCTGGCATCGGCGTCGGCCGGGGGGTTGTGGCAATTTACTCATGGTTATGGAATTGGCGCCACCGCATCGCTAGCGCAACGAGCACCATCGACCGAAGAGTTATATTCAAGCGGCCCGCATGAATCCACGGCCACTTTTGATATCGGCGACGTCAATCTGAAAAAAGAAAGCTCGCGCAATCTGGAATTGAGTCTGCAGAAAACCTCCGGTGTGATGCGCTGGAAAATAAACGCGTTTCTCAATAAAGTGAATAACTACGTCTATGGCCATACCGACAACAGCAAGGTAGATGCGATGGGCAAGCCTGACCAGAATGCCGAATTCACTCAGCGCAACTGGTCGCAAGCATCTGCCACCATTCGCGGTGCCGAGGCTGAAATCAGCTACAACCAGCATGGCGAAGGGACATCAATGCGGGCATTTGCCGACACCTCGCGTGGAACGCTCGATAGGTTCGGCAATCTGCCTTTGCAAGCGGCCAACCGGATTGGCATTGAACTGGGCTACAAGCAAGCCGGATGGCGTAGCAACCTGAACCTGGTGCATGCGCAGCGCCAGGGCAGATTGGCAGTATTTGAACAGTATGTCACCCCGTCCTATACCAAGCTCGATGCCAACCTCGCCTACACCCACCCTTACCTGAAGAGCCAGCTCACCTGGTTTCTGGTGGCAAAAAATTTACTCAATCAGGATATACGGCTGGCGACATCCGTCCTGAAGGAAACCGTGCCACAAGCTGGCCGGGGCTTGGTGCTCGGCGTCCGAGCCACGTTCTGATGACAAGATCCATAGCTAAATTGTAAGTTTATGTAAATTGCCAGGACCAGGGAAAGCAGTAGACCGCGTAGATCAAGCGAGAAAAATCTGGCTTGATCTACCACGATAAGATTACTTAAAAGAAATTAAATAGTAAATAAGTTATATTAGGAATATTTAGCGACAATCAAACTTTACCCATGGCGGCACGGACAGATGCAATATGGCAAGATAAAAGGAAGCGAGAGAGCACCAGGATCAACCATAAACGGTGGAATCAGACTATACTTTACGCTACGCTAGTTCAACATCATCTCTGGTCGCACCGGACTTCTATTCTAAGCAATAAAAAAACATTACTTATTTATATTCAAGGTCAACGTGGGGATTTTTTCGCTTTTCGGTAAGAAGAATGATCATCAGGAGAAATCTGCCTCCGACTCGTCTTCTTCCAAAAAAACAAGATCCAAAGGGCAAAATACCGTCATCGCAGCGCCGCTGAACGACGAGGCTTTTTCACAATCGATCATGGCGCAAAGACATATTGCACGCGCCACAGAACGCAAGATAGATGCGATCGAGTTTGAAATGTCACGCGATATGGGCAGAACCAGAACGCTGCCGAGCGCCACGTCCAGCAATCCCAAGCCATCGTTAATTGGTGCCAGAGACCCTGTTCGCAATTTACTGGAAGAGGAAGCCAGCTTCAGCGACTTTGAAAGTACGCTACCATTAATTATTCCGTCAACCGATTATCTACTCGGGCAAAACACTAACCTGGCCACGTCAGTACTGACGCAGTCGGAGTCGGTTCCGGTACTTGAAGAAGCTGCCATTCTTTTTGCCAGCGGTCAAAAAGACATCACCGAGCAAATGCTGCAGACAGTGATACAACAGGATAATCTGGGGAATGCGATGCAAACCGCTTGGTATATGTTGTTTGATCTTTATCAAATATGCAATGATCAATCCGCCTTTGAACAACTGTCGCTAGAGTACGCCAGCAAGTTCGAGACCTCCCCCCCCTTGTGGGACAGTGCCGCATCCAAGGCCAGGGAGTCATCCGACAGCACGAGCGATAATGCCACACCCAGCCTGACGTTTCCGCATCAACTCGATGCCAGCCTGATCAGGTCGCTGGAGAAATTACAACAACTAAGTAAGCAAAGCAGCAGCTTGCGACTCGATTTTACACGCGTCAAACAGGTTGATCCTGTCGGCTGCGGGCTCTTGCTGCGAACATTTAAGCACCTCAAAAAATCAAATCACGAACTCATTCTTGTCGGCGCCCAGGATTTTACCGACAAGATTCGTTCCATACTCGAAATAGGAAGACGGGACGAGACCGAAGCACCGTGGTTGCTATTGTTAGAAATTTTACAATTGTTACATTTTGAAAAAGCCTTCGAAGAAACCAGTATCGATTATTGCGTTACGTTTGAAGTGTCGCCACCATCGTTTGAAGCACCAAAAAATCGGGTCATTTCCGCCAGCCTGCAAGATATAAATATGAATGAAGAGTTGTCTGACCGCTTCATAATGCCTGCTGTGATTGAAGGCAGAACCGAGAGCCTGATCAGTCAAATTCTTGAGCATGCCAAACTACACAATACTGTGCTGCTCGATTGCTCACATTTAGAACGCGTAGAATTTGGTGCGTCGGCACAATTACTCAGCGGACTGGTTCCGCTTGCCGGAAAAAAAGATACCACAATCGAGTTTCACGAAGTCAACTACCTCGTCATGTGCCTGTTCAACGCAATGGGCCTGAAAAACGTCGCAGCGATATTCCCGCGCAAACACTAAGACCTGCTCCAGCTGTTTGCGCCCTTGTAATTCGCGCAGCGCATCCCCACCTCTCTTTTATCCACGCATTGGCGATCCGGTTTGTACCGCATTTTCTTGCATCAAACCAGCATGTTGGCAATTACTTGAAAAATCATCTGGGAACTTCATGGAACAATTTCACGGCACAACTATCCTCTCGGTACGGCGTGGCAATCTTGTGGCAATCGGCGGCGACGGGCAAGTCACCTTAGGTAATGTGGTCATGAAAGGCACCGCGCGCAAAGTGCGCAAGCTTTACCACAATAAGGTACTGGCAGGATTTGCCGGCGGAACCGCGGATGCGTTCACCTTAATTGAACGCTTTGAAGCGAAATTAGAAAAGCATCAGGGTCATTTAATGCGCGCCTCGGTAGAGCTGGCAAAGGATTGGCGCACCGACCGTATGCTGCGCAGACTAGAGGCCATGTTACTGGTGGCTGACCGCGAAACCACCCTGGTCATCACCGGTAACGGTGATGTGCTGGAACCGAATGACGGGATAGGCGCGATCGGTTCGGGCGGCACCTTTGCCCAGTCGGCGGCGATCGCCCTGTATCAAAACACCGATTTATCCCCGGTCGATATTGTAAAAAAATCGCTGACCATCGCCGGTGAGCTGTGCATTTATACCAATTTGTCGCACACAATAGAAACACTGGAATAAAGCAGCGCGAAGTATTTGCAAGCTTCATGCAAGCCCCTTGCAATTTCTTCTCAGTTTCTACTTAGTTCCTGCTCAGTTTTTACTTTATTGCCGTACCAAGATCCATCTTAGAGATAAATATCTATGAATATGACTCCCCAGGAAATTGTTTCCGAGCTAGATAAACATGTTGTCGGTCAGGACCAGGCCAAGCGCGCGGTGGCAATTGCTTTGCGTAACCGCTGGCGTCGCCAGCAGGTGCCTGATCCGCTGCGCCAGGAAATCACCCCTAAAAATATACTGATGATAGGCCCGACCGGTGTCGGGAAAACCGAAATAGCGCGCCGTCTTGCCAAACTGGCCGATGCGCCATTTATCAAAATCGAAGCCACTAAATTTACTGAAGTCGGTTACGTAGGGCGCGATGTCGACACCATCATTCGTGACCTGATGGATATCGGCATCAAACAAACGCGTGAGGCGGCGACCCGCAAAGTCAGAGACAGGGCCGTCGATGCGGCCGAAGACCGGATATTAGATATTTTATTACCGCCAGCGCGCGATTTTGGGTTTGGCTCCGGGGCAGAAAGCCGCAACGCCGCAAATGAAACAGAAGGCGCAATCACCACCACCAGCACGACGCCAAGCACTACGCGCCAGACTTTCCGCAAACGTCTGCGCGAAGGCGCCATGGACGACAAGGAAATCGAGATCGAAGTTGCCGAAGCCGGCCCCCAGATGGAGATCATGGCACCGCCAGGCATGGAAGAAATGACTGAGCAAATTAAATCCATGTTCTCCGGCATGGGCAACGGGCGCAAAAAAGCCCGCAAGCTAAAAATTAAAGAGGCGCTGAAACTGCTGATAGAAGAAGAAGCCGCCAAATTGCTCAACGAAGACGAATTAAAGCAGGAAGCCATTCATAACGTCGAGCAAAACGGGATCGTCTTTTTAGATGAGATAGACAAGATCGCTTCACGTTCTGACACTGGCGGCGCCGAAGTGTCACGCGCCGGCGTCCAGCGAGATTTGTTGCCGCTGGTAGAGGGAACGACGGTCAACACCAAATACGGCATGATCAAAACCGATCACATCCTGTTTATTGCTTCCGGCGCGTTTCATCTGGCCAAGCCTTCCGATCTGATTCCCGAACTGCAAGGTCGCTTCCCGATACGGGTCGAACTTGAATCGCTATCGATTGCCGATTTCGAACGCATCCTTACCGGCACCGATGCCTGCCTGACACGCCAATACAAGGCATTGCTGGCAACGGAAGGAGTGGATATCGACTTTAGCGCAGAAGGCGTGCAAAGGCTGGCGGGTATCGCCTTCTCTGTGAATGAAACGACGGAAAATATCGGGGCGCGCCGGCTATATACCGTGATGGAAAAATTACTGGAAGAAATTTCTTTTGACGCCCATCAAAATAGCGGAAAAACGATCGTCATCGATGCCGCTTATGTAGAACAACGTCTGCAAGCTTTATCTGTGGATGAGGATTTATCGCGCTATGTGCTGTAGCCTGCAATCATCGGCTGACATTACGGCAATCACAAAAGTATAAATACCGGCGAAGAGTCATCATGGCAAACAAAACCTTAGGTACCCGCCAGAAGATGGTTTTTCGCCTTGACCCGGCGCTCAGTAAGCCGCGCAATCCACATGCGCTGGCAGCAAAAACCAGCGGCGCTGGCAGCCACCGGAAACCGGTCGCATCCTTACGTCTGGCACAGAAACGCGCGCTCAAAAAAACCCCGGTAGAGAGCGAACCGGATTAAACGCAGTGGAAGTGGCGATTCGCCGGATCAGCGTTCATCAGGCAATAAATTGACCTTTAAACGGCGAATGAGGATGTCATGTCGCAGGTCCGCGTAGTTGCCGAACCCGATAGCGCCGGGCGGCAGAACAGGACTAGCGCTGCACACCGTTGTAATCTCAGAGGGCTAGCATGGCGAGTAATAGAAGGCGGAAAATACAATATCAGCAACGATATCAGCGCAAGTATTGGCAAGGACAGCAAGGT
>JBBQNW010000140.1:0-7364 GCA_038330335.1 Burkholderiales bacterium
GGTACAAACCGACGGCTGGGCCACAGCACTGACCCCGGCACATAATTAGCTGGACAGCCCGGATTTTTTGCTGGAGAAAGCCAACGCCGCCATGAGTCCCGCCTGGTTTTGGGACAGTCGTGGCCTCAATGCTCTGGCTGACGATACCAGTGATGACCACGACCTGGAAGATTTTAGCGAAATCACCCGACGCATCAACGGCAGTACCGTCGGCTTAAAAGAGCGGTTGGCGCTGTTGAATAAAATTCAGGCTAATCTCCACCTCTGATGTCATTAAATTAATTGAATTCACCGGTAAAACCGTCTACTGTGCAAGGTCTGGTAATGAGTAATTAAGCAATAAAAAATTGCTGCAAAACCAGTGAGATGGTATGGGCTGGCTTGCGCATGACCAGCGTCGATAAGGCCGTGTTTTTGCCATCAGGCAGCAACTCCTGCGCCCCCCTAAAAAAACGCACAACCGGAGACATCAGCATGGCATCCAAAAAACCTTCAGCGAAAGCGGCGGCGGCAATGGCCGCGCAAGGCAGCACAAAAAAGAAAACGAAGCTTGAAACTTTAGTTGCAACTAAAGCCGCAACTAAAGCCGCAACTAAAGTTAAAACTGGGGTGAAAACTCAGATCAAAACTCAGGTCAAAACTCAGGTCAAAACCAAAGATAAAACTCAGCTCAACACTAAGGCGGCAGCGCTGCCTTTGAATCATCATAACGTGGTGCCGGACCGGCTTGATCTGCGTGACCGCGTCTATCTGCCGCCGGTCGGGGTGATCCCGGCGCGTACGCTGGCGCCGCGTGTCGATATGCCGGTGCTCGATCAGCAGCAAACCAGTGCCTGTACCGGCTTTGCGCTGGCCAGCGTGGTGTACCAGCTGCAGCATAGCGCTGGTCGCGCGCCGGCGGAGTGCCCGGTTTCCGCTTTCATGTTGTATTCGATGGCGCGACGCTATGACGAGTTTCCGGGTTGCCCCGACATCGACACCGGGTCCAGCGTGCGCGGCGCCATGAAAGGCTGGTTCAAATACGGTGCCTGCAAGTATGAACTGTGGCCGCATGAAGGCATGCCGAAACCGGCGCAGAGCGTGGCCGATGACTGGTGGTTAGACGCGGTATTGCGCCCGCTAGGCGCGTATTACCGGGTCGATCATCGTTCCGTTACCGACATGCAGGTGGCGCTGAACGAAGTGGGTATTTTGTATGCCAGCGCCGCTTGCCACAGCGGCTGGAGCAGCGGCATGAATCTCGGGCCAGCGGCACCAGGCACGGCAGACAATGCCCACTGGTGGAATATCCCTACCCAAAAAGCCAGCGCCAGCGATGGCGGCCATGCGTTTGTAATGCTCGGCTATAACCAGGACGGGTTCATCATTCAAAATTCCTGGGGTAGTCAGTGGGGCAGCGCCGGACGGGCGGTATTGCGTTACGAAGACTGGCTCGACAATGCCATGGATTGCTGGGTCGCCCAGCTAGGCGTGGTCACCGATCTGCATGAAAAAATCGCTGACGCACCCAGCCTGCGAACCAAAGACGGCAAGGTCCAGCTAGCGACCAATAGCGTATTGCGCGCGCGCGAAATCGCCCCGTTTATTATCGACATGGAGAACAACGGCCGCCTCAGTAATACCGGTGATTACCGCACCAATGATTCCGATATTGAGGCCTTGGTGACGCAGCACCTGGCCATCGCCAGAGAAAAATGGCAGCTGGGCAAGGACGACATCGTCGATATCGCCATCTATGCGCATGGTGGCCTGACTTCGGAAAGCGATGCCGCCGCCACCGCGGCCAAATGGATACCGGCCTTGTACGACAAACAGATCTTCCCGATATTTCTGATGTGGGAAACTGACTTAATGTCCACCCTTAAAAACCGATTGGAAGATACGCTGAAAGGCGAACCCAGAATGGTCGGTGGCCTGCTTGATCTGGCCAGGCACTGGTGGAACGAACGCCTGGAAAAACTGCTGGCAAAGCCGGGTACCATGATCTGGGGCGAGATGAAGCAAAATGGCCAGGCTATTTCCAAAGCGGCCGACAGCGGCGGTATCAAGCTATATAAAGCCTGCATGAAGTCGCCCTGGTTTGCCGACCCGGCCAAAGTGCGTTTGCATCTGATCGGCCATTCGGCGGGGGCGATTGCGCACAGCTATATCGTCAAGGAACTTTGTACCCGCGGCTGGACGTTTGACAGCCTTAACCTGATGGCGCCGGCAGTGCGGGTTGACGTGTTTGAAGAATGCGTACTGCCGCAGCTATTATCTGGCAAGGTCAGGCGCATGCATCAGTTTCATCTGGCCGATGAGTTCGAGCAAAAAGACCCGACTTGCCAGGCCATACTCGGTTACGGCCGCTCGCTACTGTATCTGGTGTCGCAATCCTTCGAGCATGGCACGCTGACGCCGATACTCGGTATGCAGAAATACTTTGCCGCACTGGTGGCTGGTAACGCTGCCTTACAAGGGAAAAACGTCAAGTTCTGGGCTGCTCCTTGTGCCGAATCAAAAAGCACCACCCATGGCGGTTTTGATGATGACCCGAGCACCATGGCAAGCGTGATCAGGCTGATAAAAAATAGCTAGTCGCACAACCTTCCTTGCTTGCCTTTGCCTTTGCCTTTGCCTTTGCCTTTGCCTTTGCCTTTGCCTTTGGCTTTGCCTTTGCCTTTGCTTTTGCTTTTGCCTTTATGGATGGGCAAAGGCAGGCTGGCTTTGGGTATGCAGCACTATCAACAATATCAAAACCGGTAGCGTAGGCTGGCGTCCAGACCGAGCGCGCTGGCTTGGCTGAGAGACCAGCGATTGCTACGCAAGTGCAGGCCAAAAATGCCGTAGTCGTAGCCGATACCGACGCTATGAAAGCGGCTTTCGTAACTGCCGGTAAAACTCCCCCAGCGCGTCGGGTAACTAGCAGACACCATAGGCACATAGCTACCTTCAAGATAATCGACCCCGGATTTGAGTTGCCATTGCGCCAAACGATACTCCAGGCTGGCTGCTGCCGATGCGCCTATGCTGCGTTGTTTGCGCATCTGGCTATTCTGGCCGGACAGCAAAGGCCGGTAATTCACGTAGCCGTCCTGGTCGTAGCTGGTGACTTCGGAATTGAGCTGTTGTCGGACGGTCGGCAAATTCGACCAACGCATGCGGCTCCAGAGATCATTGGCCGCCAGATGCAGTGTCAGGTTTTCCCGCAGCGGCCACTGTAGCGCCAGCGAGATACTGGCACCGGAACCACTGGGCGACACATTTTGCATAAACGGATAACGGTAGCGCGTATTCGATTCCAGCGATGTCACTGCCAGACTATAGACGTCGTTACTCTGGTAATTGGCGGTGCCCGAGATAGCCATGTCACGCATGCGCGGGTTGGCATAGACAGAGCCTGAAATCATCAGCAAAGGGGCGGTGTCTTTGTCAGCGGACAGTGCGAAGCTATGCGCCAGGCGTAAACCTGCTGCTGACCAGGATTGGAATTGCCCGTCGATGGCAAAGTCGCGGGCACGGACAGGGCGTTCGCGTTGTTGATACATGTGATAAAACTCGACCATATCGTGGCTGGCATCGAGTGAGCCTTGCTGACGATATTCCAGCCCGATTTGCCAGCCGTCTTTCTCGACACCGAACTCGGCACGATTGCGTTGTAAGAACAGGTTGCGCCCGGCTTTCGGCGCATAGCCGGACGACCAGTCGCTATCGAAATTGCGTACCGGGATCGCATCATAGGCCGCCAGTAAATTGAGCTTGGTATAGACTTGCCACTCTTTTCCGGCGGGATGCAGCGGAAAGCTCTGGTCCGACAGGGTCTGCTGTGCCTGCGCACCGGCGCAGCAAAAATGGTAGCCAATAAGGCTCAATAAGATAAAAGATCGCATGATTTACCAAGAAAAAAGCCTGACGGCGTACCGTCAGGCCAGAAACAAACAACTAATTAATTAATCAATCAACTAATGAACTATTTATTGGATTAATTGATTTATTTTAAAGATTCAAAAGTGAGGTCAGTGTAAGTAATTAAGTTGGTTTTGCGGCTAAATGTGGCCACTTTACTGCCATTTTTCATAACATCGGCAGTATCGATTCCATCTTTCAGTTGTACCGAAACACCATCGGCGCTAGCGATGTTAATGACTTTCGGGTGATCGCTGCCGCTCAAAAGCAAGGTGTTGCTACCATCTTCATACTGCGCCGTGAACAGATTGGTGTCGAACGCCGTGTGGCTGACGCTCAGAGACAGTTTCAGGTCAGGACGATCTTTGATGCGCAGGATACCTACAAAAGAGGCATTGCCCAACATCGCATTACTGACAGAGTTAGGCAGGCTGCTATCGACGTCGGCAAAATTTACTACTTTTGCAGTCAAGACGCCGTTGAAAAATTCCGTGCTGCCGTTATTCAGGCTGCCGGTAAATTTCATATCAGTCGGGATGTAGTTGCTACTCTTGTCGGATACAAAATTGTTCAGTGCCAGGGTACCGGTAACTTTGCTATCAACGCCAGTGACAGTGACGGCCAGATTGACTTCTTTGAGGCCGTTGCCATTAATATCGCCGCCGGCGTCAGGTATTGCGCGTAAAAATGAACCTGGCAATAAACTCACTGAACCAAATTTAGCCGCGCCAAGGTAAGACACAATCTCTCCTGACAAGGCATACTTGACTATCGAACCAGTCAGCTCCGGTGTACGGGCATAGTTCACGTTCCAGGTTTCTTTGTCCGTGATCTTGCCGCCCATCGCATCAGTACGCGCAGGCATATCGCCGGCGATCGTAATGCTGTTGATGGTGCTGCCGGTTTGGTCGTAGGCAACCGTCCCTGTACCTGCCGCGCCTATCGTAGTTTTGGCATCGTCGATAACGAGATAAGTAATGTTGCCGCTGATGTCACGGTTGTAATAAGCGGTTTCCATGCGGGTTCTGGCTTTGTAGCCAAAGCTGCTCGGGGTGACCGCATCAGGGCTGAGTTGTATGGTTTTGGTAAATTGCTGTCTGGATTTATGGGTGTCGACGGTTTGTGTCGGTGCCGTTGCTGCCGTTGCGGTACGTGATAAATCGACTTGAGTGCCTGTAACCGGTTTCTTTTCCAAACGACAGAATACGTTAGCGGCAGGGCTGCCACTGATCACGTTGATTTTTGAATCTATGTCTGTCGCCAAAAAGCAGTAGCCTACCGCACGACCATTTTGTGTCACGGTCTGGTTGATGGCACCGCTATTGCTGGCCGCTTTATAGGAGTTAAACAAAGTGATGCCACGTTCAGACATCAGCAGCCAGTCAGCCAGGTCCTGATCCAGCGGTGCAATCGCTTTATCAAAATCGGCTTGCATGGCGTCGACCGGATTGGCAACTTTCAGGCTTGCTTGCAGCGCATTGGCATTTGTTCTCAGGCTGGCGAACATGGCCTTGGTCGCCGCAATCGGTGTCTTCTCTACCGTGCCGACCACTGGTACGGTGATCTTGGCTTGGGTGAAGCTGGTTATGCCGACCAAGCTGGTTCGGGGCGTCTTGTTCAGATCGGTGTCGGCAGTCACCAATTCAGCGGCATGGTGTATCGCTAGCTGGGCCGCTAAAGGAATGCTGATATTGCCGTCTTTCAGCTCAACTTTGGCAGTAGTGGCAGTGAGCACGCAAGCGATTTTTGCGCTGACGCTGCCTTCACAAGCAAAATCGTTGCTGCTGTCATTGGCCAGCTTAGAGAGCGCCGCCAAATGAATACTTTGCAAAATTTCAGACGCATCTTTAGTCGCCGTTGCTTCCGTGCTACTGATCATCACCGGCTTGGTGGTCAAAGGGTTAAAGCCCAGCATGGTGGTCACACCTGTTTGCGCGCTGGCGACATTGGCGCTAGTCAGGCCACCGCTTGCTTTGCTGGCAGCATTCACCACCATATCGGTAAATGGTGTGACATAGCCTTTGATGCTGGTGCCAGCCGTTGTCTCTAGTTGTATCAGGCTGCGCATGGTCATGCCGACTGGCATGGCGATGTCTTTACCGCCCACTTCATCTGCCATCGTGGTCTTGTCATCAGCACTGACTTCAACCGTGAACAGACCAATATTACTTCCCAGATTCACTGTATAGCTACCGTCGACCGAAGAGGTGCGCGCAGTTACCAAGGGCGTGGCAGATTTAACGCCGTCTTTGTAAGCATAGACGTTGACGATACCATTCTTAATTAAGCCTTTGGCGGCAACGCCGTCGAGTGTGCGGCTGGTGCTCTGCACCGGAACATCAACGGCAGGGCTGCTACTACCGCCACCACAGGCTGCAAGCGTACCGGCAACGGCGCACACGACAGCTAATTGCGTAAATTTCATAAACTTCTCCAGGGGGATATTGATGATGCGTGAGTTCAGGTCTACGTCACATAACAGACATGATTTTTGTACCGAGAAGAAGTGTAGCCTAGTATTTTAATGCCCAGCAGTAACTCAAAGACGACTGATATCTTTTATTGATATTGCGTAAAGTTAAGGCACTACTATGTGTTGTATTTTGTACGAAATTGTAAAATATTCAACAAAATAGCCTGATGTCATCGATACTATTTTTGTAATTTTGCAATCTTTTTTTGTATTCGGATTGAAAGTCAGTGTGCTCGGTGTGCTCAGTGTGCTACATCGCAGATGTGCTCGGTTATACTATATGGCTACGTTTAACCGCCTTTGAAAGAAAATATGTCTACTTTACCTGCCTGCCCGGTTTGTTCGATGGAAAACACTTATCCTGACGGCGACAATTATGTCTGCGCTGACTGTGGGCATGAGTGGCCGATGGTGGCGGCCGCTGCTGTGGACGAGGGCGACCGTATCGTCAAAGATTCTAACGGCAACGTCTTGTCCGATGGCGATGCGGTGGTGCTGATCAAGGATCTCAAGGTGAAGGGCTCTTCTATCACGCTGAAAATGGGTTCCAAGGTCAAGAGCATCCGCCTGGTGGGCGGCGATCATGAGGTCGATTGCAAGATGGATGGCGGCAGCTTTATGCTCAAAGCGTGTTACCTGAAAAAAGTATAAATTTCAGGCCGGTGCGCTGGTGTTACTGGTGTTACTGGTGTTACTGGTGTTATTGGTTGTTGCCGGCGATAACTGGTTGTTACTGGTTGTCGTTAGTTACTATTCGTTGCCATTCGCCGCTGCGATCGGTATCGTTGATCAACGACATGGCAACCGGCGTGGACTGACACAAGCTGGCGTACTGAAGGCCTGGCACCGCAAATATTTGTGCATTCGCAAGCTGTGACCTCGGTGGCGTCTTATCATTAACTGGATAAAATTTTTGTGGAGCGTTCCTTTGCGGGCAGCCTATATTACCCACCCAGATTGTCTGAAGCACGAGATGGGTGCGCAACATCCTGAATCTCCAGAGCGC
>JBBQNW010000141.1:0-7020 GCA_038330335.1 Burkholderiales bacterium
CGACAGTTGGCCGTCCATCGCATAGACGAAGTCAGTCATCATGGTCTCGGAACCACTAAAAATAAGATCGGCGTCATTTTTCGCCTTTTCCAGCCATGTTGGCGTGGGGCCGGCGCTCATCTCGACTTTAACACCCGCCATTTTTTCAACTTCGGCTGCGGCTTCCTTCATGGCCGGGGCAGGACCGCCGGGCCCATAGATAAATAGGGTATCCTGCGCGAACGCGGCCTGGGATAGTGCAATGACAGCGGATATGGCGGCCGCCACGCGCAAGCCACGGTGGAAGATGGATTTAGAAAAAAGCATAGCGTTATCCTTGGAAAATTATAAAAATGCGAGGCACTCCTCGCAGCTGCAGGTGTGAAGCGCGTACACCCTCAGCGAACTTGTCGGGTCACGAGTTGAGCTCAGCGCGGGCCAAGAACTTTAGCCAGCATCTCCCCCGATGGCGCACCTTCCCTCTTTTGCAGATTGCCGCTGGCATCCTTGTAGAAGACGGTCGGTGTGGCGGAGGAACCGAGTTGCTGCATCAACTTCTGGTTGGCATCGAGCTGGGTACGAATTTTTGCCGGAATCTGGCTCAAGGGCTTGACGCCACCGCTGGCGTGTTGTTGTTCATGCTGGTTCAGAGCGGCTTGCGGATCCGCGGCAGAGAGCAGAGCGGCCGCCTTGCCCGCGCTGGTGTCCATGAGAACGGCGACCAAAATATGACGTACCTGCACCTTGCCTGCCTTGACCCAAGGTCGGGCATCATTCCAGAACTTGTTACAGTAAGGGCAGTTCGGATCGGTAAAAGCGTAGATGACACGCGGCGCATTCTTGCTGCCATCAATAATCCAGGTACTCTTTTCAAGCTGCCCCCATATTTTCTCGGCCATCGGTTTGCTGACCAGCCGATCCAACGGTTCCTGGCTCAGGTTCGCGCCTTTTGCGTCGACCATCGTGCCGACGATCGCTTGCTTGCCATCGGCAGTCAGGTAAATCGCCAGCGGTTGCTGCTGCATCATGGCCGCATAGCCCTTCAGCCCGCCTGGTGCATCAAAGCGGCCAATCACCTCGACACCCTGGGCTTCGAGTGCCTTGATCGGTGCCGGCCAGTTTTCTGCCGGGGCGGCCCAAGTCGTGCCGAGTATGGAGAACAAAACTGTAAATGAAACAAATGATTTTTTAATCATGGGTGATCTAATCCTTGCTTGAGCGGTCTGCGGGCTGGCGTAGTCTGGGTTGTAAGCCCACACCCGCAGAATTTCTTAATTTCTTTAAAAATAAGCACTTGCAATTTTTAATTGCCTTGCTGCCACGATTAAACTTCTACTATGCGCGGCCGTCAAATGCTCGTGGCTACGTCAAATGGAAGGGGTTGCTTGACAGGTGTCAACAAGCAACTTCCCCGAAAAAGATGAGAGACACAGCGGAGAACGCCGCCATGCATGCCCCGCGCGGTTCGCTTCATTATAGGATACATTCACTAAAATGACCGTTTCCGGAAATGTTTCCCCTTTGTTTCATAGGCCTGAGCATCGATTTATTAAAAATAAGAAATTCTGCCGGTGCGCGCTTACAACCCCATACTCAAAAGTTCTGTAGGCAATCATCGCCTATACCGATATACTGTGCATTTATACAGCTATATTGAATTTTGTCCTTCATGCGTAAAGTACTGGAAAATCCACTCTACTATCTAGACAATTTTCATCAGGTTGTCGATTGGATTAGCACTAAATACCAAGATATTCTCACTGAAGAAGAGATGGTTTTTTTGCAGCAATTTCACGCATTGCCACAAGCGAGTCGCGCTTTGTTCGTTCGTATGGTGATGCGTAAGGGACATTTTTTTCGGTGTAGTAAATTAACTTATCCTGAAATCGGTTCAGCATCCGATGCGGTAAAAGCGCTATGTGAATTAGGATGGGTCACCCTTAACCCGCATATCGACATCGATCAGTTGTTTGATTTATTCACGAAGTCTGAAATCCATACGGCATTGCAGCTGTCTTCCGTTGAAAAAAAGCTACTTAAAGCAGAACAATTAGCACTGCTCCGCACTACCTATGCCGAGACAAAACCATTTTTGGAATGGTGTTCAGCGGCCTCAGATGCGGTATATCAAATTCTGAATAAATCTTTGTGTGAGCGTCTCAGATTAATTTTTTTCGGGAACCTACGGCAAGACTGGTCGGAATTCATTTTGTCCGACCTTGGCGTCTACGTTTACGAAAAAGTTGATTTGGCGCCTACTTCCCGTGGCTTTCAGTCACGACAAGATATCGATGATTATGTGGCCTTGCATCGTTGCAGAGAGCTTTTTTACGATGCAGTGCCGATTGAACATGTACTCCAGGAGCTAAGCCTCTGCTTGCCGGCGAATCCCTGGTTGAGACGTCGCAAAGACAAGTTTATTTTTGAAGTCGGACAGTATCTGGAAAAGCAAAAGGACTGGGCGCAAGCTTTTAGCATTTATGTCTCGACGAGTTATCCAGGCGCAAGACTCCGCACGATCCGCGTTTTAGAAAAAGACCATCAACCCCAGCTTGCTGCGCAATGGCTGGAAAAAGCCATGCAAGCGCCGGAGAGCGAAGCTGAATATCAACAACTCTGCCGTATTGCACCGCGCCTCAATCGCAAGCTTGAATTACCGGCATTAGCAGCGGTGGCCAAAACCACAATTCCTGAGATCCAATTACGTTTGCCCGCACCAGAGTCCGGGTTTTATGTCGAAGGCGTGGTACGTGATTACCTGCATAACGAAGATGCGCCGGTGTTTTATGTGGAGAACGGCTTAATCAATTCTTTGTTCGGCTTACTATGTTGGTCCGCCATCTTTGCAGCAGTACCCGGTGCATTCTTTCACCCCTTTCATCAAGGTCCTGTCGATTTACTCAGTGCTGATTTTCATGGGCGACGTCAGGCCGAGTTTGATGCTTGTTTTAGTCAGTTAGATTCAGATCAATATCGTCAAACCATACGCCTATGCTTTCAAGAGAAGCAAGGCATCCAATCCCCTTTTGTTTTCTGGCATCTGCTCACTGATGAGCTTCTTTGCCTGGCATTAGACTGCATCCCCGCCATTCATCTTAAACGCTTATTTGAACGGATTCTTCTCGACATCAAAGCGAACCGCAGCGGTCTTCCTGACTTAATCCAATTTTGGCCAAAGGAACAGCGCTACAACATGATAGAAGTGAAGGGTCCTGGAGATCGTTTGCAAGATAATCAGAAACGATGGATAGATTATTGTATGAGGCATAGCATCCCGATCTCAGTGTGTTATTTGGCATGGACCGGGGAACTGGCGTGAGCTATACCGTTGCCGTGCGCGCGTTATGCGAATTTACCGCCAAAGTGGGCGACCTTGATTTGCGCTTTACGCCCTCCCCTTCATCGCAAGAAGGTATCGCCGGACATCAAACAGTCACTGCGCGCCGCAGCAGCAGTTATCAACGCGAAGTGCGTCTGGAGGGGCAATATGACTCACTGACTGTGCGCGGCCGCGCGGATGGCTACGATCCGGCTCTCCAGCAACTGGAAGAAATAAAAACGTATCGCGGTGATGTCAATCTGATGCCCGTGAATCACAGACAACTGCATTGGGCGCAAGCAAAAATTTACGGATACCTGCAATGCCTTGCACTAAACTTAAGCACAATCAAGATAGCACTGGTGTATTTTGAGGTCACCACGCACAAAGAGACCTTGATCTGCGAGCCGTATTGCGTCGAGACGCTGGCAGAATTTTTTGCAAGTCTGTGCCAACGGTTTATCTCTTGGTCCAAGCAAGAGACCGCACATCGTATTGAACGCAACCTGGCATACGAGGCAATGCGCTTCCCGCACGAGGATTTCCGGATTGGTCAGCGTGAGTTAGCTGAGGCGATGTTCAAAGCAAGCAATCGCGGTTGTTGTTTGTTGGCGCAAGCGCCAACCGGCATAGGCAAAACGATAGGTAGTCTATTTCCCATGTTAAAAGCGTCTAGCCAACATCAAGTGGATAAGCTGTTTTTCTTATCTGCCAAGTCTTCGGGCAGACACCTTGCATTACATGCATTGGCTACGATAAAAGAATCAACACCCACACTAGCTTTGCGCGCATTGGAACTGGTTGCCAAATCGAATGCCTGTGAATTTCCCGATCTTGCCTGCCATGGCGACTCCTGCCCTCTGGCAAAAGGTTTTTATGATCGCTTGCCGATGGCCAGACAAGCTGCGCTGGAATTACCGATTCTTGATCAAGCAAGCTTGCGCGATGTCGCACTAGCTCATGGGGTGTGCCCATATTACTTAGGTAGTGAGATGGCCAGATGGAGTGATGTCATTGTGGGCGACTATAACTATTATTTTGGTTTAAATGCGCTGCTATATGGACTGACCGTCAGCAATGACTGGCGCACTATTGTCTTAGTAGATGAAGCACACAATATGGTGGCGCGTGCCCGCCAAATGTATTCGGCAGAATTATCCTATGCAGCGCTACAAACCGGGCGCAAAACCGCACCAGTTACCGTTAAAAAAAGCCTGGATCGGCTACATCGGCAATGGCGGCAGCTGGAGAAAGAACAGACTGGAGACTATGCTGTTTTTCCGGTCTTAGTAGATAAGTTTATGAGTGCGATGACCAGTGCAGTGACTGACATTGCCGCCTATTTTTCTGACAATCCGACCAGTGTCATTCCGGAACTACACACTTTTTATTTCGATTTACTACTGTTCATTCGGCTGGCGGAAAGCTTTGGCGATCACTCTCTGTTTGATCTCACAAGAAATAGTAAAGACACAACGCTATGTCTTCGGAATATCGTACCAGCCTCTTTTTTAGAACAGCGCTTTAAAACCAGCCATAGTACCGTGCTGTTCTCGGCGACCTTAAGTCCGTGGAACTATTACTGTGATTTGTTAGGGATGCCCCAAAGCACCGCATGGGTTGATGTCGCATCGCCGTTTGAGGCAAAGCAGCTTACTGTCAATGTGGTCAAAACAATTTCAACCCGCTTTGCCCATCGCGATCAGTCCTTGAAACCCATTGCAGAGCTGATCGCCAGGCAATTTCAAGATCAGCCAGGGAATTATCTGGCGTTTTTTAGTAGCTTTGATTATCTCGACAAAGTGGCGGCTGTTCTTCGAGTGCAATGTCCTGATATTCCCATCTGGATTCAGTCGCGCCGCATGAATGAGGCAGACCGTGTAGCTTTTTTAGCCAACTTCACCGAAGGTAATCAGGGCATAGGCTTTGCTGTTCTCGGGGGATCGTTTGGCGAAGGGATAGATTTACCTGGATCGCGTTTAATTGGTGCCTTCATTGCGACGCTGGGACTGCCGCAAATGAATCCGGTCAATGACATGATCATGCATCGGATGGAGAAGATATTTGGTACTGGCTACGATTACACGTATTTATATCCGGGTATTCAAAAGGTGGTTCAGGCTGCTGGACGAGTGATACGCAGAACCTCCGATCGTGGCATCGTCTACCTCATTGATGACCGCTTTTCCCGTTCAGAGATTAAGGAATTATTTCCAGCCTGGTGGGATGTGCAGGAGAGGGGTTTTGCTTGATTTGACGCGTTGACTACCTGAGTTTGCTACCGCATCAGGCGTTATCGCCTTGCGGTAAGATGTCTTCAATTCCAGTAAAAATACATTTGAGTTATTAATTTCAAATGCTTTTCTAGCGTTGCCGGTCAAACAGAGCCATGAAAACAGCGCCATGGATTTTCCGGTTTTCGTAAAAATAAGCAGTCAGTAAAGTGCCTCATTTCCGCGATGGATCACAGGGACTCCTATTATCGAAAGCGGAAATTTAACGCGCTGCCTATCGGGAAATTTTGGATGCTGTTTGACACCATGCTGGGCTTCTTCAGGTTCTGACCGGACCGGGCCGCGACTTTGCACCCGGCCGCCATGCTGCCGCTGGGCACCGCGCCCTTAATGCGCGGGTCGTTGATGACTCGGTCGCACTGATCATAGAAGATCAGCACATAGGAGATCAGCAAGTTTGTGTTAGCGCCAGGGTTGCGGCGGTGCCCCCGGCAGTGCGCGCTGGACGCCAACAGCGAAAGTTATGGCGTTTTTGTAGCGCTGCCCAGCACCACCTCAACCGACTCGCCCCGCGCGCTGGGCTTTTCGCCGCTGAACACGGCCTTGGCCATCACGAACAACTGGGTCAATTTATTTTCACTCACGTTCCAGTAGTGCGCGTGGCTCACGGTCACGCGCACCAGGGCCAGATCCGGATCGTCCACGCCGCCGGGAAACCAGGCCTGGGCAAACTTACTCCACAGCGCATGCCGCTGGGTTTGGTCGTCAACTATCTGGGCTAAACCCGACACCGAAACGTAAATATCCTTACCAGGGTCGGCGTAGCTAATGTTTACCTGTGGCTGCTGCGCAAGCTCCTGGGCAGCGTCGCCCTTGACTGACATAAAGAACCACAGTTTATCGTCCGGCATCGACTGGTTCTGTGTTGTCATCGGCCGCGAATGCAGGTGACCGTTGCTGTGGTGGGTGGTGAACATGGCGAACTTGATGCCCTTGATGAGGGGCCACAGGTGCTGTTCGACGTTGGTGTCTGTAGGCATATATTGGCTTTCCGTTAGTGGTTTGTGAAGTGCCGGCGTGTCTCCGCAGTCTCCGCGCGCCATTGCAGACTCTATGATCCGCATCGCGTCTATCTGCCGTCTGTGCGCTGGCCCACAGAGCTGGATCAAAGCCAATTCGTTCTGGCGGTACAGCCTGGCGCACCGCACTTCGGTTTTCGCGCAGGCTTGGGCTTGGCCTTGGCCTTGGCCTCGGTGCTGAGGAAGTCGGCAACAGCGCCGGTCAACAAGCAAAGCGACAGAATAGGCAACCAGCGCAGCGGAAACCACGCGTCTTTTGGATGCAGACATGGCGGCTGGCGACTGGGACAGTACTCACGGAGAACCGGGCGGGTGCATTGCCGGCTCTTGGGCGGCCGGTGTTTCGGCCGCTGTTTCGGCCGGCAGTCGGACGGCATCCGGGCGAGACCATCGCTGCGGCACTGGCCCC
>JBBQNW010000142.1:0-6794 GCA_038330335.1 Burkholderiales bacterium
AACTCGGGCGGCACCGGTACGGCCAGCAAACTGACTTGATGAAACTGATACCGCAAGCAATTAGCGCGACTGATCCACCATGTAATTGACACTGGCCTTGACGTCATCGTCGGTAAATGTCGTCGAACCGCCACGCGCCGGCATTTGACCTTTGGCGCCGGTAAAACCTTCCAGCGCATGCTTGTACACGACATCCATACCCTGCGCAATACGCGGGCCCCAGTCGGCTTTATCGCCTGGCTTTGGCGCACCGGCCACATTGGCAGCATGGCAGAGGTAGCAGTTTTTTCCGTAGACTGTCTTACCGACCACATTTTCCGGCGCTGGTGCGGCAGCAGGGGCTGGGGCGACCAGCACCGCGCTGGCCGCCACTTGTGGTGCTGCTACCTCTTTTTTACCGCAAGCGGCCAGTAAGCTCAGGCTCAGGATGCCGATGGCCAGGCGGGTAAATTTGATCATGCTGGATTCCTCAATACGTGAATAAGAATTAGATGCAAGGGCTGCGTAAGTATCAGTATAAAACGGATCACGACAGACAATAATACGGACAACAATACGCTGGCAACAACATAGCGACAACAGCCAGCGCCAGAGTGTACGCACCCATTACGCCATATGCAACGTCAGAATATTGCACAGCAACGTCTGCGTCTGGCGCGGCTGCAGGTAAAATCCGGCGCCGCCAATCTGCTGCCGGGAAAACCCTGGCCGGAACAGCGGGTGAGCTGGCGGAAGGAGGCGAAAAAAAGACAATAAGGGACAGAAAAAATCCTGCGCAAGAAAAATCTCGCGCTTCATGCAATACTGTTTTTTTTGCCGGAGACCAAACCACCATGACACTAACAACACTAGAATTCATCGTCAATAAAGAGCAGTTACGCGAATGCAAATTTGCGCCCATCAGCGTGCCGTCCATAGCCGATTTGCCGGACGGGCAAGTCGTCATGAAGGTCGATAAATTCGCCTTCACTTCCAATAACGTAACCTACGCAGCGTTTGGCACGCCGATGAAGTATTGGGATTTTTTCCCGACGGCGCAAGGCTGGGGCAATATTCCAGTCTGGGGTTTCGGCGAAGTCATGCTGTCGAAAACGCCAGGCGTTGAAGTCGGTGCGCGTTTTTACGGCTACTTCCCTATGGCCTCACATGTCTGTGTGACGCCACTACGGGTAGCCGATACTGGCTTCGTCGACGGTGCCGCGCATCGTCAGGCCATGCATGGCTTGTACAACCAGTATGTGCGTACCAGCACCGACCCCGCTTACACGGCAGAGTCGGAAGACGCGCAAGTGCTGTTACGGCCACTGTTCATTACCTCTTTCATGATTGATGATTTTTTGCATGACAACGCCTACTTTGGCGCCGGCACGGTACTTATTTCCAGCGCCTCAAGTAAGACCTCCTACGGTCTGGCGTTTATGCTATCACTGCGCAAGCGCACCGCGAGTCCCACGCAAAAGTGCCGAGTTATCGGCCTGACCTCGGCCGGTAATAAGGCGTTTGTCGACAGTTTGGGCATCTATGATGACGTCATCACCTATGACCAGGTCAACACACTGCCAGCCAGCCAAGCGGTGGTGTATGTCGATATGGCCGGTAGCGCGCCCTTGCGCAGCAGCTTGCATCATCACTTCAAGGACAACATGAAATACAGCTGTGCCGTGGGCGGCACGCACTGGGACGAGCTCGGTGGCGGCGCGCATTTGCCCGGCGCCAGACCGGTTCTATTTTTCGCACCGGCACAGATCAAGAAGCGCGCAAGCGACTGGGGCCCGGGCGGTGTGCAGACACGTCTGGCGCAAGCCTGGCATCAGTTCATGCAACCGGTGATGGGCCTGCCAGAGGCAGGAAACACCGCGGGGAAAAATACCGCGGAAAGCGCATGGATGCAGGTGATTCATGGCAGCGGCACCGAAGAGGTGCAAAGCGTCTATCTGAGCATGCTCGATGGCGGCGCAGCGCCGCAGCAAGGCCACGTCCTGAGCCTGTCAAGCTGAGCCTGCCCAACTGAGCGTGTCCAACTGAGCCTGACCAACTGAGCCTGACCAACTGAGCCAGACAGAGGTGAATTGAAGTGATGACTGAGCTGATGAGTGAGCTGATGACTGAGCTGATGACTGAGCTAATAACCGGGGCGATGAATGTGGCGATGACGACAAGATGATGAAAGCGATGCGCAGCAGGGAAAGCGGTTCCCGAGGCTGCTCATCGCCGCAATTGCGTCAGGCTTCCGAGTACTTATTCCGTATCGCCAGCACTTGGTCCCACGTCTTGAAAAACGCCTCGACACACAGCGGGTCAAAATGACTGCCCGAGGCGTCCTGGATGAATTTAACCGCACTATCGAGATCCCAGGCTAGCTTATAAGGGCGCGCCGAGGTCAACGCATCAAACACATCGGCCACAGCAACGATACGGCCGTACAAGGGAATCTGATCGCCGCTGAGCCCGTTCGGGTAGCCGCTGCCGTCGAATTTTTCATGGTGTGTCAGGGCGATTTCGGCGGCAGCCTGTAGCAGCGACGAGGCACTATTGCCCAAAATTTCAGCACCGATGGCCGCATGCTGGCGCATGATGAGCATCTCGTCGTCAGTCAATCTTCCGGGTTTGAGCAAAATGTGATCCGGAATCCCCATCTTGCCGACATCATGCATAGGCGCGGCATCCAGAATGAGCTCTTGTTCCAATTCAGGCAGTCCGAGATTTTTCGCAATCATGACCGAATAATGCGCCATCCTTTCAATATGCGCGCCGGTTTCGGGGTCGCGGTATTCCGACGCACGCGACAAACGGTAGATGACTTCACGCTCACGCAGTAACACCGCATGGGTGGCCTTACGCACCTCTTCGGCCAGCCAGTCGGCACGGTTGGCCTGCTGCAACTGAATCTTACGCAGGGCCAGCATATTCGTCACACGGGCGCGCAACTCCACCTTATTGACAGGCTTAGTCAGAAAATCATTGGCGCTCAGTTCCAAGGCCTTATAGCGCACATCGTTGTCGGTGTCAGCAGTGGCCATGATAACCGGGACACTGGCTTTGCCGCTCATGCCGCGAAAACGCTCAATAAATTGCAAGCCATCCATGTCGGGCATCATATAGTCAACCAGCACCAGATCTGGCTCATTGGCCTTGCACCAGCGCAGCGCTTCACGGGCGTCGGTAAAGCCTATGGTGTCGACCTTGGGAATGGCCTGAAGCAAATAAGAAAAAAACTTAATATTCGTATTGTCATCATCGATGATCAAAACTTTCATTGCTTTACTCCATCTAGTCTGACATAGCTGCGCAGCCTCTCAAATGCCACCAGCATGGCGCTGTGCAGTTGCTGTATTCGCGCCGGGTTTTGTAGCCGGGCAGCCTGCTCTAACTCACTTGCCAGGCCGGCCAGTTCAGCCACACCCAGATTGGCGCAAGAGCCTCTGATCTGGTGGCCGATGGCATGCACCGCAGTAAAATCTCCCTGCTTCATCACCTGAGCCAGTGTGTCCAGCAGCGGCGCCGTGGTGGCGATGAACGAATCGAGTATCTCCATTTGCATAGCATGGTCGTCACCGAACATATCCTGCAACCGGGATAGGTCAAGCATGGCGCTGTCAAGCAGGTTGCTGACCGGGCTGGCCCGGGCTGGCGTCAGCCCATCCGCCAGCGACCGCGCTAAGGCGCTTGATGGCAGCACCGCCGCCGCGGGATAGTGTGCCAGCTGCTCCGCCAGCACCTGCACCAGGGCGGCGCGCATGACCGGTTTCGACAGGTAGGCATCCATACCTGCAGCCAGACATTGATCGCGGTCGCCCTGCATGGCATTGGCCGTCACCGCGACAATCGGGATATGCTGTCCCGACAATGTTTCGCCAGCCCGTATGCGCCGGGTCGCGGCAAAGCCATCCATCACCGGCATCTGGCAATCCATCAACACCAGTGCATACGGCTGACGTTGCAGTGCATCTAAGGCTTCTTGTCCATTGTTGACAACGTCGGTCTGAAACCCGAGTTTTTCCAGTAAAGTACGTAAGACTTTTTGATTGATCAGGTTGTCTTCGACCAGTAAAATTAATTCAGAACGAGTATTTTCCGGATTTGTCCTGAGCGGTATTGTCTCTTTACGCCGTTCTGACGGCACCGGTATTTCGCGCTGGCGCCGTTCACAGACGTGGGTGATGGCATCGAACAAACTCGATTGTTTTACCGGCTGCCGCAGGTCCGCATGAAACACCCGCAAGCGGCTATCGGCACGCGTCTCTTCCGAATTAGAAAGTAAAATAAAACGTACATTCGGGGCCACCATACTTAACGATCGGGCCAGGACATCCGGTGTCGAATCGCTCAGTTGGTTGTCGATAATTACAATGTGAAAATGCCGTATGCCATTAAATAATTGCACCGCTTCCCGGGCGCTACCGGCCACTGTCACCTGCATGCCCCAAGCTTGCAGGTATTGCGCAAGAATGTCGGCTTGTTTCCGGCTCGCATCCACCACCAGCACCTGCAGATCAGCACTTGGATAGGGGTTCATTTCCGCTGCGCTGATCGCTGTTGTGCCAGCCGAACTTTCTGCGCGCTCCGCCAGCGGGCTGCCAACGCCACTGCCGGTGGTGCTGCCCATCGCGCGCATCGGGATTTCAAACCAAAAACACGAACCCTTTCCCGGCGTGCTGTCGACCCCGATGCGCCCGCCCATCAATTCCACCAGACGTTTACTGATCGACAAACCCAGGCCGGTACCGCCATAGCGGCGCGTGACCGAGCTATCGGCTTGCACAAAAGGCATGAATAGCCTGGCGGAAGTGGGCGCATCGATACCGATTCCGCTATCGCTCACTTCAAACCGCACCAGGTAGATATCCCTGGTTTTACTGACGGCTTTGACATCCAGAGAGATCTCTCCATGCGCGGTAAATTTGACGGCGTTCCCCAGCAAATTGAGTAAAATCTGACGCAGGCGCCCGGGGTCCGTACTCACCGTGGTGGGCAACTCCGGCCCCACATAACTCATTAATTTTAATTGTTTTTTCCCGGCTTTTTCCATCAGGATTTCACAACTGCCTTCAACGATACTGAGCAGCTGGCAATCGGTGTTTTCGATACGCATTTTGCCCGCTTCGATTTTTGAAAAATCGAGCATGTCGTTGATGATGGACATCAAGGCGGTGGCGGATTCATCGATGGTTCTGGCGAATTCCTGCTGCCGGGCGTTGAGTTGCGTTTCCAATAGCAGCCCCGTCATGCCGATCACGCCATTCATGGGTGTCCGTATCTCGTGACTCATGGTAGAAAGAAACGCACTTTTGGCACTATTGGCTTGTTCTGCATTGATTTTTTCTATTTCCAGTTGCTCGTCAAACCGATCTCGAATGTGCATAAACCAGTTCAGCAGAACCGCACATAACAGCACAAAAAATGCCACTGCCACTCCGGTCCATTTCAGAGTGCTGGCGCTGTTTTTCCACTGGCTCAAGGCTTGGGTTTCCGAGATGCCGACGACGGCGACGACCGGAAACTGATGCGGCGCGCGAAAGCTGATCAGGTAGGTCTCCGCTGCCTGGTTTTCCCCGGAAAAAGTCAGCGGCAACTGGCCAAAATCCTGGTCATTATTTAATGCGTCAAACAACGCCAGGTTTGAATAATTTTTCCCCACAGAAAAGTAAGGTGTGAGCGTGGTGGCCAGTACCTTACCCCGGAAATTCATCAGCGTGGCGAAATTGGCGTCGGCACCCAACATGCCCTGGTAATCGGACAGCAGGTAATACGGATTCACCATGGCCAGCAGAATCAAGCGTTTGCCATTGACCTCGATTTGTTTGGCAAACGGAAGCGAGTAATTTCCTGCCGGTGTATGTTCAACCGGGGTTTCCTGGCGTGCCGTTTGACTATCGGGCGGATGGTCGGCTTGACTATTGAGCTCATTAATATCACGCACAAACACGGCCTGACCGGGCTCCAGTAGCTTATTGAATTCGCGATCAAAACCAAGCTGGCGCAAGTCTATGGATTTTCCTTCTGTGGCCTTAGTCGAACTGGCGATGACCCGGCCATCCGACATCAGTACCGACACCGAGCGCAAGTGCGTTGAGTTGATCGTTGCGCCTTCCAATATGCTGCGGATGTCTGCATTGCTCGCCTGCGCGAATGCCGTGGCAGTATGTCCAAGCAAAACGCCATGCAGTACATTGAAGGTGTTATCAATCGATGACAAGGTTCTTGTCAGGTGGCTTTCCACCATTTTTGCCAGCAAATTGCCGTGCGCTTTTTCTTCCTTAAGCACCTGGGCTTTCTCTCTCTCGAGCAACAAGTTGGTGCCGAATAAAATGCCGGCACTAAAGAAAACCCCGAAGACTATCCACAAGTGGAATTTCCCCATCAATTTGAGCAATTGCGTTTTGGATCGCATCGGTTGTTGATTCCTTTTGCAGGCCGATTTACATCGGCACTGTCACCGTGTTATGAGCTTATGGCGTTTTGGCGTTGCCGGGTTGATGTTAGCGAGCGAAGTATAAGGTCTTTAAACTCAATCTTTGGCAACAATGGGGTCCAGCTTATGCTTGCGGGCAATGGCAAGCAAACGGCCATCTTTTTTGATCTTGCTGATGAAACTATTGACTCTGTCGAGCAGAGATTTGTCACCCGGTGCTAAGGCGTAAGCATAGTCAGTCAGGTGAAACACCCGGGGCGGGGCGATCAGGCGCGCCCAATCGGTTGTCTCCAGCATACGCCGGCTATACGGATAATCAGTCATGAAGGCGTCGGCACGGCCAGACTCCACTTCTTGCTCCCTGGTCATCGGCGGCTTCACA
>JBBQNW010000143.1:0-6792 GCA_038330335.1 Burkholderiales bacterium
CCTTATTAGGGAATGCGGCAGAAATTTTGCCGGAACTAGTGAAGCGCGCTCAAGCCGGCGGTATTGCACCTGACCTGGTTACCGACCAGACTTCGGCCCATGACCTGATCAATGGCTATTTGCCGATCGGCTGGACAGTCACGCAATGGAAGGCCGCGCAAGCCGACCAGACCCAACACGCTGCATTGACTGACGCTGCGGCACATTCTTGTGCAGTGCATGTGCAGGCGATGCTCGATTTTCATGCGATGGGTATTGCGACGGTGGATTACGGCAATAACATCCGTCAGGTGGCGTTCGACACCGGTGTGAAAAATGCGTTTGATTTCCCGGGCTTTGTGCCGGCCTACATTCGGCCTTTGTTCTGCGACGGTAAAGGCCCGTTCCGCTGGGTAGCGCTGTCAGGGGACCCGGAAGATATCTATAAAACCGATGCCAAAATCAAGGAACTGTTCCCTGAAAATAAAGCGGTTCACAAATGGCTGGAGATGGCCAATGAGCGCATCGCTTTTCAGGGCTTGCCGGCGCGTATCTGCTGGCTGGGCCTGGGTGAGCGCCATATTGCCGGTCTGGCCTTTAATGAGATGGTGAAAAATGGCGAACTGAAAGCGCCTGTCGTGATCGGCCGCGATCACCTTGACACCGGCTCCGTTGCCAGCCCGAATCGTGAAACCGAAGCCATGATGGATGGTACCGATGCGGTATCCGACTGGCCTTTGCTCAATGCCTTGCTCAATACCGCAGGCGGCGCCAGCTGGGTCTCGCTACACCATGGTGGCGGTGTCGGCATGGGGTATTCTCAGCATTCTGGCATGGTCATTGTGGCTGATGGTAGCGACGCCGCGGCAAAACGTCTGGCGCGCGTGCTGGTCAACGATTGCGCTTCCGGTGTGATGCGTCATGCTGATGCCGGCTATGCCAGTGCGCTGGCTTGCGCCGAACGTAACGGTTTGAATTTGCCTATGCTGCAGCATGAAAAATTAGCGCAAAAATCAGCAGAAAAATCGCTAAAAACAATAAGTTAAAAAAGAGAATACGCAATATCCCTGCGCCTGTTGGTAGCAAAATGGCTAATTCGCCGCGTGGCTAGCGCACGATCTGTTGAAAAACTTCCAGCTCATCGGAAGTTAACGTTATCAAATTAAAGAGACCTACCATGAACCCTACTTTAGTCATCCAGCCTGGCCAGTTCCGCTTATCCGATTTGCGTGCGATCTGGCGCCAGAGCGTGCCGCTGGCGCTGGCCGATAGCGCGTATGCCGCCATCAATCGCTCTTCTGCGGAAATACAAAAAATCGTGGCCAAAGGCGATGCCGCGTATGGCATTAATACCGGCTTTGGCAAACTGGCCAAGACCCGTATTCCGGACGAACAACTAGAGCTGTTGCAGCGCAATCTGATCATGTCGCATTCCGTCGGATCCGGCGACCTGATTTCTGACGAGGTGGTGCGGCTGATCCTGGCGATGAAGATCGGCAGTCTGGCACGCGGCTTTTCAGGGATTCGTGCCTCGGTGATCGATACCATGATCGCGCTGTATAACGCCGGCATTATGCCGGCCATTCCGGTCAAAGGCTCGGTCGGCGCTTCCGGCGATCTGGCACCTTTATCCCATATGACTCTGGCCCTGATGGGCGAGGGTGAGGTCAGGGTCGCGGGCCAGCTGCTTGATGCCAAAGCGGCGTTGGCAGCGGCGGGGATTACTCCAGTAGTGCTGGCGGCGAAAGAAGGTCTGGCGCTGATTAATGGCACCCAGGTTTCCACGGCCCTGACCTTGAACGGTCTGTTTTTGGCAGAGCGCCTGCTGGAAGCTGCCACCATCACCGGTGCGCTGTCGGTGGATGCCGCCAAGGGTAGTGACGCCCCGTTTGATCCGCGTATCCATGCGGTGCGCGGCCAGGCCGGCCAGATTGCGACGGCGGGTATTTATCGCCAGTTGCTGCAAGGGAGTGAAATTCGTCTGTCACACCTGGTTAATGATGAGCGAGTGCAAGACCCATATTGCCTGCGCTGCCAGCCACAAGTCATGGGTGCCTGCCTTGATATCATCAACAATGCGGCGCGTACTTTGTTAATCGAGGCCAATGCCGTGACCGATAACCCGCTGGTGTTTATCGATACGGGTGAAGTGTTGTCGGGTGGTAATTTTCATGCGGAACCGGTGGCTTTCGCGGCGGATACGCTGGCCCTGGCGATTGCCGAGATCGGTTCAATTTCCGAGCGCCGGATTGCCTTGCTGATCGATGCTTCTATTTCTGGCTTGCCGCCATTTCTGGTGCCATCATCGGGTTTAAATTCTGGCTTTATGATTGCCCACGTTACGGCAGCGGCGCTGGCGTCGGAAAATAAATCGCATGCGCACCCTGCCAGTGTCGACACTATCCCTACCTCTGCCAATCAGGAAGACCACGTCAGTATGGCCACTTTTGCCGGTCGTCGCTTGCACGAAATGGCGCACAATACGGCCACCATCGTCGGCATAGAATTGCTGGCGGCAGCGCAAGGGATCGATTTCCACCAACCTTTGCACACCTCTGCCAGCCTGAGCACGGTACATCAGGCCTTACGTGCCAAAGTGGCGTTTTATGATAAAGACCGTTTCTTTGCGCCGGATATCGCGGCGGCTAAACAGATGGTGTTGCAAGGGATTTTGAGCGCACAATGCCAGGACCTGTATCAGCATTTGTATCTGAATTAAACCTGATCAGACCGGACTAATCCGGTCTGATCCAGCCGTCTGATTTGATCAGTCCCAACCTGAGCGCACATCATGCATAAGTGGAGCAAACAAGATTATCACACCATGCCCTGGAAAAACGGTGGCGGCAGCACCACCGAGCTGGCGATTTTCCCCGCGGGGGCAAACCTGGATAACTTCGTCTGGCGTTTGAGCACCGCGCAGGTAGCGACGACCGGACCGTTTTCGTATTTTGCCCGGTGCGACCGCAGCTTGGCGATTTTGTCAGGCGACGGCCTGATTTTGCATAGCGACAGCGAACTAAGGTCCGCCACCAGCGTGGCGCTGGACCAGAGCAGTCCGCCCTACCATTTTGCCGGAGAAACGGCGATCCATGCCGAAATCTATGGCAGCCCGGTGCTGGACCTGAATCTGATGACCCGGCGTGACATCTGTCAGCATTTTATGCAAAAACTAGTGGCCGGTGAACACCATGTGGCAGCGACGGATGCCCAGCAAGTGCTGTTGTATTGCGCGCGCGGCAGCGCCACCGTCCTGGTCGCTGCGGCACCAGGGGCGAGTTTGCAAACAGGGGATCTGATGCTGTTTGAGGAAGAGCACGAACATACTGGCATCAAGCTGCAGATCAGCGCGGAGGAGGGCGCTGTTTTGTATCTGATGCGCATTAGCTTTTTAAATCAGGGCGAAGGACGCTATGCCGCACTGGGATAGTCTTTGGACGAATCTTCATCTGGCGACGATGGTCGAGGGGTACGGAGAAATCCGCGATGCCGCTATCGCTGTGAGCGATGGCAAGATTGCCTGGCTGGGCCCACGTAAGGCTTTGCCTGATGTTTATCATGCCAACACAGAGTACGACGGCAAAGGCTGTTGGCTGACGCCCGGCCTGATCGACTGCCATACCCATATTGTGTACGCCGGCAACCGTAGTGACGAGTTTGAAGCCCGTCTGAATGGCGTTGCCTATGAAGATATCGCCCGTCAGGGCGGCGGAATTTTATCCACCGTGCGCGCCACCCGTGCCGCCAGTGCTGAGGCATTGCTGGAAGCGAGCCTGCCGCGTGTGCGCAACTTGTTGTGCGAAGGTGTCACCACGTTAGAAATCAAATCTGGTTATGGCTTGAATCTGGAAACCGAGGCGAAAATGCTGCGCGTGGCGCGCCAGTTGGGACGCGATTTTCCTTTGCGGGTACTCACCACGTTTCTTGGCGCACATGCGTTGCCGCCAGAATTCGCCGGGCGTGCCGATGCATATGTCACCGAGGTCTGTGAAAAAATGCTGCCGGCATTGGTGGCTGAAGGGCTGGTCGATGCGGTCGATGCTTTTTGCGAAAATATCGGTTTTTCACCGGCACAAACCGAGACCGTGTTTCAGGCCGCACAAAAATATGGTCTGCCAGTCAAGCTACATGCTGAACAGTTGTCGGATCAGGGCGGGGCAGCACTGACGGCACGCTATCAAGGTTTGTCTGCTGATCATCTTGAGCACCTGTCGCCGGCAGGCATCAGCGCCATGCAGGCACAGGCAACGGTGGCAGTATTGTTGCCAGGCGCGTATTATTTTTTGCGTGAAACCACTTTGCCACCGATCGCCGCATTGCGCCAGGCCAAGGTGCCGATGGCTTTGGCCACCGATTGCAATCCCGGCACCTCGCCCATGACGTCTTTGTTGCTGGCGATGAATATGGGCTGCACCTTATTTCGCCTGACACCTCTTGAAGCATTGCAAGGCGTGACACGGTGCGCCGCACAGGCCCTGGGTTTGCAGGCGCAGGTAGGTAGCCTGGCGGTAGGTAAAGCCGCTGATTTCGCACTATGGTCGATACAGCGTCCGGGTGATCTGGCCTACGCGATTGGTGGTAATCCCTGTGTTGCCAGCGTCTTTGCCGGCGTTCCACGCATAAATCAGGCGGTGACTGTAGATGGCGTAGCGACTAGCAGCTCAGTCTAGGGGCAAGCTAAGCACCATTTTAAGTTCAATTGAATGGCAACATTGCTCATGCTTGGTTAAACTGTCGGTTTAGCTAGAATATGGAAAATGCTGTGCCTCGATTTGTACTTACGCAATTACAGCAGTTTTGGCAGGGGCGAACAAAAAAGCTCATTCTTGGCTTGATGGCATCGCTACTGTTATTGTTGTTGATCAGCTGGCTGGCTTTGCCAGGCTACGTCAAACGATTGGCGATACAGCAGGTGCAGCAGCAGACCGGACGTAAGCTGGAGATTGCGGCGATCAGTTTTTCTCCGCTGACCCTGACCCTGAGCGCTACCGGTTTGACCTTGTTTGAGCCGGATCAGACAACAGCGGCGCTAACGCTCAAAAATGCTGTACTGAATCTATCGGCATCGTCGCTATTTCATCGCGCGCTGGTCATGGATGAAGTGCGTCTGGAACAACCCTCGGTGCATTTGGTACGCAGCTCTGCAACAAACTACGGGCGGTACAATTTTTCCGATATTCTCGATCGCCTTGCTGCAGCGCCAAAAAGTGCCAACCCTTTCCTTTTTTCACTAGCCAATGTGCAAGTGCAGGGCGGGGCGATACAGTTCGATGATCAGGTGGTCGGCCAGCACATTCAGATTGATGCCTTACAGCTGGGCTTACCCTTCGTTTCTAACTTTCCCGCTTCGACCAATATTTTTGTGTTGCCTTCGTTTTCAGCCAAAGTGAATGGCGCAGTATTTTCTTTAAAGGGACGCAGTAAACCTTTCGTCGATAGCCTCGATACATCGCTCGCCATCGATGTTGATCATCTTGACCTGGCTAGTTATGTCGCCTATCTGCCGCTACCATTGCCGCTGCAAATAGAAAGCGCAAAACTGACGACCAAACTTGATCTTGTGTTTCGCCGTCAACGTCAGCAAACCGAATTACTGCTCTCCGGTGATGTGCAGCTGGACGCATTGTCACTGAAAGATACAGCCGCACAACCGCTATTGCGAATTGCCAGCCTGCAAACTCACGTCAAACAATTTAATTTACTCAATGCAGCGGCCAAAATCGATCAATTGCGGATCAATGCGCCCGAAGTCTGGCTGGCACTGGACGCGCAAGGTCGCTGGAATTGGCCTGCGTTCGACAGTGTTAGTAATAAAAAAAACCTTCCGTCTAAGCAAGCAGACGATGAGGATAAAAATCGTCCCGTATCGCTAGCAGCAGCAACGCAGGCAAAACAAGCATCGCCAATGGCCGCAACCACGCCAGCTAAGCCAGACATATTTCTGGCCAACCTGGTTTTACAAAACGGCCAAGTACATTGGTCTGATGCGCAGCACGGTACGCCGGCGCAGCTGATACAGTTAAGCGATATCAAACTCAGTGCCAGACAAATTTCCACCGCAGTCAATGCCAAACCTGCTGCATTTTTACTCAATGCCCAAGCAGGGCAAGGCCAGACCCTGGCATTTGATGGCGAGTTTCTGGCAAACAGCGGCGATGTGAAGGGCAAACTATCACTTGGCGCTGTGCAACTCGAATCCTATCAAGCCTATCTTAACCGGGTAGTAGCGGCAAACTTAAGCGGTCGTCTATCCTTGACATCGCAAGTGAGTCTGCAGCAGGGACAATTGCTGCTCGACGACGGCAGCCTCCAGCTTGATGCTGTCATACTGATCCCTCATGCCAAAAATGAAGGTCAGGTCGCAATACAATCGCTGGCAGTCGACAAATTCAAGCTCAGTACGACCAACCGCTCGGCCAGTGCTGCCAGCGTGCTGGTCAGTGCAATCGATGCCGATATCCGGCGTGATGCGCAGTCACGGCTCAGCCTGCAAAAATTGATGTTGCCGGGTACCTCAACGCCTGCCAGCGCGGTCAGCACAGCCAGCACATCCATAAAACCCGCTCCAGCAGACTGGAATCTCACGCTTGGGCATATCGCGGTGACCGGTAGTCGCTTTGCTTTTCATGATCAGACAGTCAAGCCAGCCGTCAACATAGAGGCGGACGCACTTAGTTTTAGTGCAGACAATCTCCGTAGTGATCTGGCCCAAGCGATGAGTATGACGCTGCTGTCAAGGCTCAATCACAAAGGGAAAGTCTCTTTGGCTGCGAACGTGTCACCACAACTGAAAACAATGACGCTTGACGTCGA
>JBBQNW010000144.1:0-6761 GCA_038330335.1 Burkholderiales bacterium
GTGCTGCCAAATCCGCCTTCGCCGCGCTGGCTGTCGCCAAATTCTTCAACGATATGAAAGCCGACCTGTAATACCGGCACGATAATCAGTTGCGCCAGTCTTTCCATGGGTTGCAGGACAAATTCTGTCTGTCCCCGGTTCCATGTCGAGACCATCAGCTGGCCTTGGTAGTCAGAATCAATTAAACCCACCAGGTTGCCCAGTACGATACCGTGTTTGTGGCCCATGCCGCTGCGGGGCAGGATCATGGCAGCATAACCAGGGTCAGCAATGTGAATCGCTAGTCCGGTCGGGATCAGTACCGTCTCACCTGGTTTAACGGTGGTGGCTGTATCAATACAAGCGCGCAGATCTAAGCCCGCACTGCCGGGCGTACCATAGGCTGGCAACAGATCTTTCATGCGTGAATCGAGAATTTTGAGGTCAATATTTTTCATAAATGCGCTTGGTATGGTGTTGGTGCTGTTATTATTGTTAAAGCTATGCGGACAAATAGTTATTCCAGACGCTTGGCAATTTCTGCGACAAGTTGTTGTGCCAGGCTTGACTTATCGGCGCGTGGCAGATGTTTGTGGCCATCGGCATCAAACAATACCAGCTCGTTTTCATCCTTGCCGAAAGTCTGGTGGCCGATATTGCCAACCAGAAGGGGGACATTTTTCTTTAATCGTTTGGCTGCGCCGTATTCAAGAAGGTTTTCTGATTCGGCCGCAAAGCCGACGCAATACGGGGCATACGGCAGTGCGGCAACTGTCGCGAGAATATCGGGGTTGGCAATAAACTGCAGTTGCGGGGTGGCAGTGTCGCTGGTTTTTTTGAGTTTTTGATCGCTGGCATTGGCGACGCGCCAATCGGCTACTGCAGCTACGGCAATAAATACCTGTTGCTGCGCTGATTGCAGTTCATGCATGACAGCATCATGCATCTGCTGTGCGGTCTGCACTTGCACCCGGCGCGCGCCATACGGTGTGGCCAGCGCAGTCGGACCGGAGATCAAAGTGACATCGGCACCGGCTTCCCACGCTGCCTGAGCGATGGCATAGCCCATTTTCCCGGAGGATAAATTGGTGATGCCGCGCACTGGGTCAATCGGCTCAAAGGTGGGGCCGGCGGTGATTAACACCCGTTGCCCCAGCATGGTTTTGGTCTGGAATGCGGCCGTGATTTCAGCCAGTAGCTGATCTGGTTCCAGCATGCGCCCCATACCGGTTTCGCCGCATGCCTGTTCACCGGCAGCAGGTCCAAGCACCTGTATGCCATCGGCGTGGAGTTGCGCCACATTGCGCTGGGTGGCGTGATTTTGCCACATCTCCACATTCATGGCAGGTGCGATCAGCAAGGGAATATGTGCCGGGCGGGCGACGCATAAGGTCGATAGCAGATCATCGCAGGCACCGTGCGCCAACTTAAAAATAAAGTCGGTACTGCAGGGCGCGATCACGATGGCATCGGCGTCACGGCTCAGATCAATGTGCGGCATGTTGTTGTCGATGCGTGCATCCCACTGATCGGTATAGACCGTGTTGCCCGAGAGCGCCTGCATGGTGACTGGGGTGATGAACTGGCATGCCGCCTGCGTCATGACGACCTGTACCGTTGCGCCGGCCTTTGTCAGCGCACGGCACAGTTCGGCGACTTTATAACACGCTACGCCTCCGGTTAATCCCAGGACAATTTTTTTACCAGCTAGCCGCACAATGAACTCCTTTATTTTTTCACGCGACGCAATTCATCGACGATGAATAAGGCCGCACCAATACAAATAGCGCTGTCGGCGATATTGAATGCAGGGAAGTGATACAGTTCTTTGTAATGAAAATCTAAAAAGTCGATGACATGGCCGTACATTAAGCGGTCGATGACATTGCCGAGTGCGCCGCCCATGATAAGCGACAAAGCCCAGCAAAACAGGCGCTGGCCAGCATGCTGTTTCAGCAGATAGGTGATCAACAGCGCAGCACCGACCCCGATCGCGGTGAACAGATAGCGCTGCCAGCCAGATTCTGCCGCCAGAAAGCTAAAGGCTGCCCCTTTGTTGTATGCCAGCACGAGATTGAAAAAAGACGTGATCGACAGCGATTCGCCGTAGGTAAATAATTTTTCAACGGTGATCTTGCTGAGCTGATCGAGCAAAATAACAATGGCCGCCAACCCCAGCCAGGGTAGCAACGAGTTGCCGGGTGAGCTTGGTGAGCTGGACAGCTTGGAAATGGTAGTGCGTTTTTTAGTTGCCATGGACAGAGACCGGTGTGATGTTCGCGTTGTGTGCATTACTTACATTACTTACATTGATTGATCTTAGCCCCGACTCCGTGAAAACCATACAGGAGAGGGGGTAAGCTGAAAACAAAATCAGACCATATCAGGCAAACTGGCGCTTTTCACCAGTGCCAAATAAATTACTGACGCAACGCCCGCAGAGGCCGGCATGCTCTGCATGCGAACCGACGTCTGCCCGGTAGTGCCAGCAACGCTCGCATTTGACATAGGTCGACGGCGTGACCACGACGGCTTCTTCAGCTTCGGTCGCGACGAGTTCTGACGTGGCAGCCGAAGTGATCAGGGCAAACTTCAGATCAGCACCAAAACTGCTGAGCAGGGCATGCTTGGTTGCCGTGGTTTTGATGATGACCTCGGCTTGCAAAGAAGAGCCGATACCGCCAGCAACGCGTACTTCTTCGAGCTGCTTAGTGACATCGGTACGGATGGCGCGCAGACTGGTAAACTTTTCTAGCAGCGCTGCCGCATCGGCAATCTCAGGCAAATTGTAAAACGTTTGCGTAAAAATGGTTTCATCACTGTCGGCATACGCTTGCTGGCTGGCAAACGAGACCCAGGCTTCTTCTGCGGTAAACGATAAAGTCGGTGCCATCAGGCGCAGCAGGCTTTGGGTGATGTGCCAGATCGCGGTCTGTGCCGAACGGCGTGCAGCGGATGTGGTGCCGCTGGTGTACAGACGGTCTTTTAAAATATCCAGATAAAAGCCGCCCAGATCTTCCGAGCAGTAAGACTGTAATTTGGACATCACCGGATGGAACTCAAACTGCTGGTAGTGCGCCAGGATTTCGGCTTGCAAGGCAGCCATATTGGCGACGGCATAGCGGTCGATTTCTAACATGTCGGCGACCGCAACAGCATCTTTGCTGATATCGAAATCCGAGGTGTTGGCCAGCAAGAAACGTAAGGTGTTGCGGATGCGGCGATACGATTCCGTCACCCGCTTTAAAATTTCATCCGAGATCGAGAGTTCGCCGGAATAATCGGTCGAAGCGACCCACAGACGTAAAATATCGGCACCTAAGGTATCGGAAATTTTTTGCGGTGCGACTACGTTGCCCTTGGATTTGGACATCTTCTTGCCTTCGCCATCCACCACAAAGCCATGCGTCAGCAAGGCTTTATATGGCGCACGGCCATCGAGCATCGAGGCTGTCAACAAGGAGGAATGGAACCAGCCACGATGCTGATCCGAGCCTTCCAGATACAAATCAGCGGGGAACTGTAATTGGTTTTTATGTGAGCCGCGCAAGACGGTCTGATGCGTAGTGCCGGAATCGAACCAGACGTCAAGCGTGTCGCGGTTTTTGACATACATATCGGCTTCGTCACCGAGCAACTCGGCGACGGTGATTTGTTGCCAGGCTTCGATTCCTGATTCCTGCACGCGCTGGGCGATTTGTTCCAGCAGTTCTGCTGTGCGTGGATGCAGTTGGCCGGTTTCTTTATGCAAGAAGAAAGCCATAGGCACGCCCCATTGGCGCTGGCGCGATAAAGTCCAGTCTGGACGATTCGCGATCATGCCATGTAAGCGAGCCTGACCCCAGGCAGGGAAGAACGCCGTTTCACCGATGGCTTTGAGCGCGGTTTCGCGCAAGCTGGTCCCGCCGTCTTTAGGCGTGTTGTCCATGCTGGCAAACCATTGCGAGGTCGCTCGGTAGATGATCGGGGTTTTATGTCTCCAGCAATGCATGTAGCTGTGATCAAACATTTTCAGCGAGAACAGGGCGCCGGCGTCTTTGAGCTTGTCACAGATCGGTTTCGAGGCTTCCCAGATGGTCATGCCGGCAAAAAATGGCAGCCATGAAGCAAAGCGGCCGTCGCCCATTACCGGGTTGAGGATGGCGTCATCCTTCATGCCATGCGCTTTGCATGACTGGAAATCTTCAATACCGTAAGCCGGGGCCGAGTGGACGATACCGGTACCGCTTTCCAGCGTCACGTATTCACCCAGGTACACCGGTGAAAAGCGATCGTAGCCAACATCCATTGCCGCCAATGGATGTTTAAATTTGATGTCGGATAAATCTGCACCCAGGCAGGTCGCAATGACCGTGCCTTCCAGCCCGTAATTTGCCAGACTCGCTTCGACCAGGTCTTGCGCCAGGATCAGTAACAGTGGCTCACCATCACGTACCGTTTGTACCAGTGCGTAGGTAAATTCCGGATGCATATTAAGCGCCTGATTCGACGGAATGGTCCAGGGCGTAGTGGTCCAGATGACGCAGTAACCCTTATCCAGCGGCAGCTTGTCGAGTTTAAAGGCGAGCGCCAGTTTGTCGAATTCAGCAAACGGGAAGCCTACATCAATCGACGGATCACGCTTGTTTTCGTATTCGACTTCTGCTTCTGCCAATGCCGAGCCGCAGTCAAAACACCAGTTGACCGGTTTTAAGCCGCGATAAACATAGCCTTTTTCTAGCATTTTACCGAGTGCGCGGATTTCATCGGCTTCATTGCCGAAGTTCATGGTTTTGTAAGGATTATCCCATTCGCCCAGCACGCCGAGGCGGATGAAGTCCGCCTTTTGACGTTCGATTTGTTCGTTAGCGTAAGCGCGCGCCTTGGCTTGTACTTCTGCTACCGGCAGATTTTTGCCGTATAGCTTTTCAATCTGGATTTCGATCGGCATACCGTGGCAATCCCAACCGGGTACGTATTGCGCATCAAAGCCGGCCATATTGCGTGCTTTGACGATCATGTCTTTTAGGATTTTATTGACCGCGTGACCGATGTGGATATCACCGTTGGCGTATGGCGGGCCATCATGCAAAATAAATTTAGGGCGGTTGGCTGAAGCTTTACGGATGCGTTGATAGATTTTTTTGTCTTGCCATTCCTTGACCCATTTAGGCTCGCGTTTAGCCAGGTCGCCACGCATGGGGAAACTAGTTTCGGTCATGTTGACCGGATATTTGCTGGCTGTTTTGCCGCCTGTGTTTGGCGATTTTTCGTTGGACATGATGTGTGTAATATTTTCTAAGATTGACGAATTTTGATGAGTTTTCAATGCGACCAGGGAGAAACTGCCGAGCTTCTCTTTAAATTCGGTCGGTCGCGCCGGTACTGTCGTTTGCCAGCATGGATTTGGCATTGGCAGGAGTGCGAAAATAGGCTCTGGCCTGTTCAGCATCGCGCTCTATGGCAGCAGTTAGGGTCGGTAGATCGATATACTTTTCTTCATCGCGCAATTTTTGTAAAAACTCGACCTGGATGATTTTGCCGTAGGCGTTGCCGCGGTAGTCAAGCACGAAAGTTTCGAGCAGCACGCGGCCACTGTCATCGACAGTCGGTCTTACCCCTAAGCTGGCCACGGCCGCTAACGGCTGTTCTGCCAGACCATGTACTTGCACCACAAAGATCCCTTGCAGGGCAGGGCGGTGATGCGCGATACGCAGATTGAGGGTGGGAAAACCAAGAGTGCGCCCTAATTTCTGGCCATGAATCACATGCCCGGAAATACGGTAGGTCCGGCCCAGCAAATTTTTCACTTCGGCAAAATCACCCGCAGCCAGGGCGGCCCGGACGGCCGAAGAGGAAATGCGCACCCCTTTGTCTTGTACCGATGCCAGCGTCTCGACTACAAAACCATAGTGTTTTCCGGCCTCAATTAGCATGGCGATATCGCCTGCGCGTTTCGCACCATAGCGAAAATCTTCACCGACCATCAGCCACTTCACATGCAGGCCTTCGACTAGTACCTGTTTGATGAACTCTTGCGGGCTCAGTGAGGCAAAGTGGGCATTGAAATGCTCGACGATGACTTTGTCGACGCCCGCCTGATTCAAAGAAGCAAGATTGTCGCGCAGGTTGGCGATGCGGTTCGGTGCCTTGGATGCATCACCGAGCAATTCGGCAAAGTAGGCGCGTGGATGCGGTTCAAACGTCATGACTGCGGCATCTAGTTTCAGGCGTGTTGCTGCTTCGCGCAAGCGGGACAATAAAATCTGATGTCCAAGATGCACGCCATCAAAATTGCCTATCGCCAGTGCGCAAGGCGCACGTGCGGCAGAATTGGGGAGTCCGCGAAATACCTTCATATTTATCAATGAAAACGAATGCAAAAACCCTACATTATAGATGCTTTCACTCACACAATTACGGTCGCGCGTGACGGAAAGCGTATTTTGCCGGCGATGTCGAACAATTTCAGGCAATTTTAGCGGCGATACTGTGGTGTTTGCTGGTAAAGCGCCGATAGATGTTGGGCTTTTAATGATGATGCGACCACGACACATCAGGCGAGGCGAGGTAGGATTCTACGGTCTCTTTGTGGCCGGTCGCATATTTCATGACTTCACCACAGCTACAAATACCCTGGTAAGGCTGAATATGTGAGCAGGCAGATACTTTTTGCAAAAAAACTTTAACTGGTTTGCTGCACTGTTTGCATTTAAAGGTCAGGATACGGGCTGGTTTGTTCATGGTTTTTGGTCGATTTGCTGATTATTTGTAAATTGCTTGTGTATTGGCTACGTATTTTT
>JBBQNW010000145.1:0-6721 GCA_038330335.1 Burkholderiales bacterium
GTCTTGAAAAAATTCCTCATTAAAAAGAAATTTTTTTGCTATAATATTTGGCTTGGTTAAGCGCAACGGCGCGTAGATTTGCGTAGCTGTGCATACTAGTTAGGACCAGTTAGGAAAGGTGGCAGAGTGGTCGAATGCACCGGACTCGAAATCCGGCATAGGTGAATAACCTATCCAGGGTTCAAATCCCTGCCTTTCCGCCAATAATTCAGGGATCTACCAGGTAGCTCCTAAAAAAACCTCGCTATGTGAATGGCGGGGTTTTTTTTCGTCTATGCTTGTGATGTTTATCTGTGGTCACCAGATGTACTGACGAAAAAATATTCGAATATGGAAAGTAAAGAAACAAATCTGTTAATGATTACCGACCGGGTCACCATTTCTTACGATGAAATCGAATTGACTGGGATACGGGCACAGGGTCCTGGTGGTCAGAATGTGAATAAGGTGTCTTGTGCGATTCATTTGCGTTTTAATATCATGGCTTCGTCGCTGCCGGAGGCGTATAAAGAACGCTTGCTGGCGCTGAATGATCAACGCATTACTAAAGACGGCGTGGTCGTGATGAAGGCGCAGCGTTCGCGTAGCCAGGAGCAAAATAAGGCGGAAGCTTTGCAACGGCTGCGAGAATTGGTGTTGCTCGCTAGCGTGGTGCCGCAAGTGCGCAGGGCGACCAAACCTACCCGGGGTTCGCAATTGAGGCGGGTCGATAGCAAAGTCAAGCGCGGGCAAAGTAAGGCGATGCGCGGCAAGGTCCTTGCTTGATTGGGCTTGTTTTGGTTGCCTGCTGCATGTTCATCCGCTTCATTATCCGCTTCAAAATTGAGCGTTGCCCGCGCTTGTTCTGCTCGTAAATATTTTGTTGTTATGTCTTTCAATTGTCGTGCATTATTGTGAAACATCAATATTCGTCCAAACGCGTTTGGCGATGATTTGATCAGCCGGTTTGTTTATGTGTTTGCTTCAGGTGAGGGTGGTTGCCAGTGAAAAAAAAACGAGATGTATTTGGTCGGGCGGGCGAGGGACGATTTCCTCTGACGCAGCAGTTCATCGCCTGGTTTTCCCGGCCAGTGCTGTTGTTTGGCCTGGTGCTGTCGATCCCTGCCTTTTATTTGCTGTTGATCGCGCAGACGGATGCGACCCGTCTGATGGGGCATGGTCTGTATGCTTTTGTTGCACTCGTGATTCTGTTTGATACCGCATGGCACTGGAAGATACACCGGAACGGGCATCGTCGTAGCGGTAAGATGATGTTGGATGTGGCAATTGTGATCGGCTGTGTTATCAGTAGTTTCCCCTCTGCCGCGCAATGGGGTGTGATCGAATGGTTGCTGCGTTTATGCTTGTGCGCGGTGATTTTATTGCGTATGGCGACCCTGGTGTTGCAGAACATGAAGCCCAGTTCCCTGGTGAAGCTGATTTTGTCGGCACTGCTAATGCTCAGCAGTGCCGGTGCCGGCTTTTACTGGCTGGAGCCGACGGTGGTTTCTTATGCCGATGGAGTCTGGCTGGCCTTCACTACAGTCGCTACCGTGGGTTACGGCGATGTGGTGCCATCTACCCCGGCCTCAAAGATCTTTGCCGTGTTCATCGTTTTGCTCGGGTATGCCATGTTTTCCATTGTGACGGCGAATATTGCAGCCTTGTTTTTAGGCGAGGAAGAGGCAAAATTTGAGCGCGCCTTGCATGACGATATACGGGCGCTGCATCATGAAATTGCCGCCTTGCGAAAAGAGCTGCGTAGTCAGGACACTCAGTTGAATGACTATATTCACCGGCAGGCTTCAGGACATGATGTCGTTTAAGCTGTCGTTTGCGGTGCCGCGCCACCATGGCAGCGCAAATGGCGCATGCCAATCAATCAGTCAATCCAACCATCGCCGGCAAGGCGGGCGGCGTTGATCTCGTCCTTAGTATCGATGCATAGCCGCAGTCAGGTCAGGCTCCTTTATAATGTTTTTGCAGAAACGAACGGCTTTGCAGACCTAGGCTAGTGCTGACGATGTGGTCAGAGACATGTTGCCAAAGGGCATGTCGGCGGCGGACGTTTCCCTGATGTTCTCTTTATTTTTATCCTAAGACTCCCAGAAAAGGTCGGTATGAAATCAAATTCGCTATTCGTGTCTGTTCGTAAGCTGGTGTGCAGTACGCTGATGCTGATGCTATTTATTCCGCTTGTTGCAGGTGTTGCCGGTGCTGCTGATGCTGTGGTGCCTGTGGTGAATCAGCCGGTTACGGTGATTAAGGCCGGTCGCATGATAGATGTCGAGGCTGGACGCGTCTTGCGCGATCAGGTCATTGTGATTGAAGGCGAGCGTATTGTTGCTGTGGGGAATGCTGGCGCGATCAGTATTCCTGCAAATGCCATCATGATCGATCTGCCCGGCGCCACTGTTTTGCCGGGGCTGATTGACGCCCATACGCACTTGACGGGCAACCCCTACCAACATGGCTATAGCGGATTGGGTACGTCCAGTACCCGCGCCGCTCTGTATGGTGTGCGCGCAGCGCGCGATACGCTCAATGCGGGCTTTACCATGGTGCGCGATGTCGGTTCTGAGGGGTTTGGTGATGTTGCCTTGCGTGATGCCATTAACGATGGGGATTTCCCTGGGCCACGCATACTGGCCTCTGGCTATGCCCTGGGTATTAAAGGCGGTCATTGTGATAATAATTTACTGCCGCCTGACTATAATGATGTAGGCAAGGGGGTTGCCGATGGCCCTTGGGCCGCGCGTAGTAAAGTGCGTGAAATGGCCAAATACGGTGCCGACCTGATTAAAATTTGCGCCACCGGCGGTGTGCTGTCAAAAGGTGATGCGGCCGGTGCCCAGCAGTACACGCTGGAAGAAATGCAGGCGATCGTGCAGGAGGCGCATAAACTTGACCGTAAAGTGGCGGCGCATGCACACGGTAGCAGCGGTATTATCGATGCCATTAAAGCAGGCGTAGATTCTGTCGAACACGGTAGCCTGATTGATGCGGAGGGAATTAAGCTGGCCAAAGAGAAGGGGACTTATCTGGTCATGGATATTTATAATGACGACTATATTCTCAGCGCTGGCGAAAAAGCCGGTTTTTTGCCTGAATCCCTGGCCAAAGAAAAAGAAATCGGTCAGAAACAGCGTGATAATTTCCGTAAAGCCTTGCTAGGCGGTGCCCGTATGGCATTTGGGACCGATGCCGGGGTCTATCCGCATGGCGACAACGGAAAACAATTTGCCATCATGGTGCAATATGGCATGACGCCGATGCAAGCGATCCAGTCTGCCACGCTCAATGGCGCCGATTTGCTGGGCTGGAAAGACAGAGTGGGCAGTATCAAAGTAGGTAAATACGCAGACATTATTGCACTCAGCGATGACCCGACTACCGACATTAACGCAATGACCAAGGTCAGTTTTGTGATGAAAAATGGTCAAATTGTAAAAGCCATAGGCCGGTAATGTCGTGCACGGCTTGCCGCTGCACCTGATAGATTCGCTGCCTAGAATAAAGCAGGTTTTCCAACTGGCCGGATGTCGCGCCAGCGAATGTCGATAGGCAAGATGCTTGATTGCGGATGCCAGTGTTGCGGTATTTGCCGGTGGTGGTTTTTTTTTGCGCTTCAGATAAGGTAAAATTGCGGTATGTCATATCAAGTCCTCGCCCGAAAATATCGTCCCAAAAGCTTTGAAACGCTGGTGGGCCAAGAGCACGTGGTTCGTGCCTTATCCCATGCGCTGGATCAGCAGCGGTTGCATCACGCTTATCTGTTCACCGGAACACGCGGGGTAGGCAAAACCACGCTGTCGCGTATCCTGGCCAAGGCCTTCAATTGTGAAACAGGAATCACCTCGCAACCTTGCGGTGTGTGTGGCGCTTGTACCGCAATTGATGCAGGACGTTTCGTTGATTATATCGAGATGGATGCCGCTTCTAATCGCGGGGTCGATGAAATGGCCGCTTTGCTGGAGCAAGCCGTTTATGCACCGTCGAATGCGCGCTTTAAGGTCTACATGATCGATGAGGTGCACATGCTAACCAACCACGCCTTCAACTCGATGTTGAAGACGCTGGAAGAGCCGCCAGAACATGTGAAATTTATCCTCGCCACAACCGATCCGCAAAAAATTCCCGCCACGGTGTTGTCACGCTGTCTGCAATTTAATCTCAAGCAGATGCCACCGGGGCATATCGTTGGTCATCTGGAAAATATCCTCGGACAAGAACACATCGATTTTGATGTGCCGGCCTTGCGTTTGCTGGCACAAGGCGCACACGGTTCTATGCGTGATGCCTTGTCGCTGACCGATCAGGCCATTGCCTATGCTGCTGGCCGGGTGACCTTAGATGCGGTGCAAAGCATGCTCGGCACGCTGGATCAATCGTATTTAATCCGCTTGCTCGATGCGCTGGCATTGCAAGACGGTAAAGGTTTGCTCGATGTTGCCGACGAGATGGCCGCACGTAGCCTGTCGTATAAAGCAGCGTTGCAAGATTTGGGTACTTTATTGCATCAGATTGCGATTGCGCAGATGGTGCCGGCAGCGCTGGCCGAAGAATTGCCCGAGCGCGCCGATCTGATGCGCTTATCAACGGTGTTTGGCAAAGAAGAGGTGCAACTGTTTTACCAAATCGTGGTGCATGGCCGCAATGAACTCGCCCTGGCTCCGGATGAATACGCAGGTTTTAGCATGACTCTGCTGCGGATGCTGGCGTTCCGGCCTTCTGAGGCCAGTGAGGTGCTGGTGCAGGGCGGATCAGGTGGCAACCCTTTGACCCGGTCGGTCATCCCCCGGCCTGCCGAACCTGCCAGAGCGGCCAACTCAGTGTCAAGTGTGCCGGCCAGTGTTATGAGCAATGGAATGACCAGTGGAATGACTAGTCCAGCGGTAGCAAGTCCAGTGCTTCCCGATCGCGCCCCTGTGGCTGTGGCACCTGCTGCGGCACCACTTGCAGCGCCTGATGTCGCACACAACTCATCGTCCGCTCCAACATCTAATTTATCGTCGAAGGTATCCACTCCGCCATCGAATCCCGGGGGAGTAAAAGCGGCCCTGAGCCCGGCGATGGCGGCATTGGCTGCGGCCCGCGCGGGTAGTAATAAGGCCTTGAATTCCTCTGCGGCAGCCAGAAACAGTTCAGCGGCGCCGATATCGACACCCGCAGCACCGGTAGCGGTACCGGTTGCGCGCCCCGCAGTTGCGGTGGCGCCTGTGGTTGTGACGTCACTACCTGTCTCTGCTGTTGCTTCACGCGCAGTCGTGATGGAGCCCCAGGCTGCCGGCATGGATGATATGCCACCGCCTTGGGATGATGATGTCATGTACGCAACAGCGCCGGCCAAGACGCCAGTACGTAGCGCTGCCTCTGCCTCGCCATCTGCGCCGACAGCAGCGGCAGCATGGGAAGAGAGTGACGATGTTGCCGAGGCATATGTTGAGCCGGTGGCAGAAGTCGAAAAAGTAGTGCCTGCATCGTCAATGGCAAGCGTGACTCCAGCGCTTGCGGCTAATACCAGTGCTGCGATTGCAGCCAACAGCGTAACTCCCACAGCTCTGGTGCTAGTGCCTGTCCCGGAGCTGAGCTGGGATGGCCATTGGCCAAATCTGGCGGCCTCGTTACCAGTGCGGGCAGTAGCCCAACAGTTGGCACAGCAAAGCGAGTTAATCAAATGCGAGATCAATGGCCATGCCGTGGTGTTTCATTTGCGGGTGCCATTGCCGACCTTACTGTCATCGGGAAGTGTCGATAAATTAATGGCGGCACTGACAGAACGCTTTGGCCGTGAGATTCGGGTGGAAACCCAGATTGGTGCAGTCGAGCAGACGGCCAACGCGCAAGCGGTGGCAGAGCGTGCAGCACGTCAGGTGCAAGCAGAAAAATTAGTACGCGCAGATTCCTTTGTGCAGACGTTAATGAGAGAATTTGGCGCCACGATAGTGACCGGTAGCGTCAGACCAGTTTAGTTTATTGTAGATTTGTTTTTGGAGAAATATGATGATGAAAAACCAACTCGCAGGCTTAATGAAACAAGCCCAGGCCATGCAAGACAATATGAAAAAAGCCCAGGATCAATTGGCTTTGGTTGAAGTCGAAGGGCAGTCCGGCGCTGGCTTGGTGAAAGTGCTGATGACTTGCAAAAACGACGTCAAACGCGTCACGATTGATCCGTCCTTATTCGGCGACGACAAAGACATGCTGGAAGACCTGGTTGCTGCCGCCTTTAACGACGCGGTGCGCAAAGCAGAAGCCACCAGTCAGGAAAAAATGTCCGGATTAACCGCTGGCATGCCTATGCCTCCAGGCTTTAAGCTGCCGTTTTAAGTACGGTGCAGATTTCATGTTGAGGTGCGCTTGTCCTGGCGCACCTCAACACCTACCCATCAGTGCAGCCAAGTTTTACGCCACTTTTCAGTGACGTTGCCAGCGACCTCTTCAGCCAAAAAGACCTTTCCGTGAAACACCTCAGCAGCCTTGAACTACTCGGCGAAGCCTTACGTCGCCTGCCCGGAGTCGGACCAAAATCGGCACAGCGTATGGCCTATCACTTGTTGCAACACGATCGCGAAGGTGCCGCGATGATAGGGCGTGCGATGACGCAGGCGGTCGAAAAAATTAAAAACTGTGCCTCTTGCAATACCTTCACAGAAAATCCTATCTGCGATACTTGCCTCGACGCTGAGCGTGACAACACCATGCTCTGTGTGGTGGAGACCCCGACAGATCAGCTGATGAT
>JBBQNW010000146.1:0-6718 GCA_038330335.1 Burkholderiales bacterium
CTATCAGTAGGAACCGGTCTTGAATGATTTACAGACTTGAGATCAGGCGCGGCCGACGATGGCGGCAGTGGCCATTAATTCTTCAATCAGCGCTAATGACATCTTGCCTGACATGCGGTGCGGATTGAGTTCCGGTAATGCCGAATATTTCAGCATGATGGAGGGATTGATTTTGCCCAGATTGGCTTGTCCCATGGTCCATCCTGCGTAGCGCCGCTCGCTGATTTCTTCATAGTGTAACAACACCACGTCAGTATGGCGCGGGTCGCGCAGGATGTGGCCATACAGGGTATTGATGGCTTCGCGGCCACCTTCCAGGACTTGCATGAACACCTGGTCACTGTGGCATAAAATGCCGGTGATGCCATGTTGCGGGTTGTGTTCACGCGACTGCAGCATAATACTTTGTACTATGTCGCAGAGTTTTTCATTGGTAGCGCGGCTGGCGTACAGGAGGCGGACTAACATAATGTGTTCTCTCTCTCTATTTGGCTGGTAATTTAGCGTTTAATCAAAGACAAAAATTCGCGACGCAAGTTAGGGTCTTTCAGGAAAGACCCGTGCATGACGCTGTTAATCATTTTTGCTTCCACGTCCTTAACACCGCGCCAGTGCATGCAGAAATGATCGGCTTCCATCACCACGGCCAGGCCATCCGGTTGCATTTTTTCTTGCAGGGTATCGGCTAATTGCACCACCGCTTCTTCCTGGATCTGCGGGCGGCTCATGATCCATTCGGCGATACGTGCGTATTTGGACAAACCGATCAGATTTGAGTGTTCGTTCGGCATTACGCCTATCCAGACCTTACCCATGATCGGACACAGGTGATGCGAGCAGGCACTACGCACCGTGATCGGCCCTATGATCATCAGTTCATTCAGGTGCGAGGCATTGGGGAATTCTGTGACCGGCGGCATCGGAACATAACGGCCTTTGAAGACTTCGTTGATAAACATCTTTGCCACCCGGCGGCCGGTGTCCTGGGTGTTGTGATCGCTGTCGGTATCGATCACCAGACTTTTCAACACTTCTCTGAGTTTTCCTTCGACTTCACTGAGCAATTCATCCAATTCGCCTGGCTGGATAAACTGGGCGATATTGTCGTTGGCATGGTAACGCGTCTTGCTACTGACGATACGCTCGCGTATGCGTTGTGACATCGGGACGTGCACGGGTTTGAATTCTGTAGTCGATTCGTCTGACATGGTGGCTTCCATATAATTTGCTCAATAAGTTGCAACAACCCTTGTAAAATCAATGACACAAGCAGATGCAAGAGTGGCGCTAAGGCCTTATGGTAACTGAATCGGCAGCATCTTGTTTTGTAGTGCGTCTGGTGTAGTTTGTTCAGCTTTCCATATGGGCAGGCAGACCGGGCAAAAACAACTGGCATCCAACGCTAGCTTACCGCCCGGCAGCGTCGCAAACGCCGTGGGTGGTAATGCCGTGCACCAGCATTCGGTACCGGTATTGTCTGCCATGCTGCAGGTAAATTCGCTGAGACAACGGGGGCAAAGGCTCACTTGTTACTCGCTTCGTCGGAACCGTCTTGGCCGACCGGATAGTTGCGCATGGCACGCCGCAAAGTTTGCATTTGGCCTTTAAAGTTAGTGCACGACTGGCACATCGACAGATGCATTTGCAGGCGGGCTCGTTCTGACAGGCTCAGATCACGGTCGAGTCCTTCTGAAATCATTCTGTGTACATCTTTGCAGGTGAGTAGTAATCGCATAGGTTTTACAATCGTCGAAAAATTAAGCCTTGTGAGCAAACCAGTTTAAGTCAAGACATTCACGCAAGCGCAAACGTGCCCGATATAGCAGTACCCACAGATTAGACGTGGTCAGGCCCAATTCCTTACATATTTCTTCGGTTTCCAGTTCCAGCCATTCGCGCATCATAAAAACGCGCGCTGTTTTGGCGGGTAATTTTTCCAGACATACTTCTAAAACGCGAAAAAAATCTTTTTGCTCTAACGTGGTGTCGGGTTCGCCCCAGGCGCGTGCGGTGTCGATGGTGTGGCCGTTTTTTTTAAACAGGCTATCGATCAGGTCGGCTTCTGATTCGCTGCCGGCTTCGTCATCGTCGATCACGAATTGTTTTTCTTTTCCGGCTGACCTTAAGGTATCGATAATTTTATACTTCAGGATACCGGTGACATAGGTGCGAAATGAGGACTGTCCGGCAAAGCTGTGCGGTTTTTCCAGCACCGCCAATAATGCTTCCTGGACAGCATCTTCGGCCTGCGATTCGTTGCGTAGCTGTAGCATGGCAAAGCGATATAGGGCGGGGCGCATGAGCTCAAGTTGCTGGTGGATATTTTGTATGGATGTCATTGATATAGGCCACATTGCACTTATCTGCAAAAAGACTGCGTGATGGATGGTCTGGTTTCCCTGTAAAATTCAGGAAAGCTCCGCAACCTTTTACAGGATACCCTCATTATGACCAGTGTGACCAACGCAGAATCCGAACCTATTAATAAACTGGCAGGCGTTGCGCCTGAAATCAAGGCAGAAATTCTTGCCGAGGCCTTACCTTATATTCGTAAATTCCATGGCAAAACCATCGTCGTTAAATACGGCGGTAATGCAATGACAGATGAACGTCTGAAACACGGTTTTGCACGCGATGTGATTTTGCTAAAATTAGTCGGAATGAACCCGGTTGTTGTGCATGGCGGTGGTCCGCAAATTGACAACGCACTCAAAAAAATCGGCAAGCAAGGTACCTTTATCCAGGGGATGCGCATTACCGATGAAGAAACCATGGAAGTGGTGGAATGGGTGCTGGGCGGTGAAGTCCAGCAAGATATCGTCATGCTAATCAATCATTACGGCGGCCAGGCCGTGGGTCTGACTGGCAAGGACGGCGGTTTGATTCGTGCGCGCAAGATGCAGATGCCGGATCGCGAAAAACCCGGTGAGTTCCTCGATATCGGTTTTGTGGGCGAAATTGATGCAATTAATCCGGCGGTAGTCAAAGCCTTGCAAGATGATGCCTTTATTCCGATTATTTCTCCTATCGGTTTCGGTGCCGATGGCCAGGCCTATAACATTAATGCCGACGTTGTCGCAGGCAAGATTGCAGAAATCTTAAAGGCAGAAAAATTGATCATGATGACCAATATTGCCGGAGTTCAGGACAAGCAGGGGAATCTGGTGACGGATTTGTCGGCGCGCGAAATTGATGAAATGTTTGCCGATGGCACCATTTCTGGCGGCATGTTGCCAAAAATTTCTTCGGCACTCGATGCCGCTAAATCTGGTGTCAACACCGTGCATATCATCGACGGTCGGATTGAGCATTCCTTGCTGCTGGAAGTACTGACCGAACAGGCCTTCGGTACCATGATACGCAGCCATTAAGCGATTAGTACCGGCAGTTGCCAAAACACGACGCCAGTCTTTGCGTCGTGTTTTTTTGTCAGCGGCACGTCGTCACCTTATTCCGGCATGCCGGTATCTTTTTAGCATCCTATGACATCACGCCTGCCAATTTGGCTATTCGATCTTGATAACACCTTGCACGATGCCAGTTTTGCAATTTTCCCTGCGATTTCGCGCAACATGAACGGCTATATGGCTGATTTGTTGGGTGATGGCGTCACGCCAGCCGATGCCGGGCTGGTTAATACCGTACGTCAGCAGTATTGGCAGCGTTATGGTGCGACTTTATTGGGTCTGGTAAAACACCATGGCGTGCGCGCGGATGAATTTTTGCATGCGGCACATCAGTTTGATGATCTGGCTTCCATGATTCGCGCCGAGCGCGGCCTGGCGCGACTTTTTCAGCGCTTGCCCGGGCGAAAAATTTTGCTAACCAACGCTCCCAGAAAGTATTCTAAGCAGGTGCTGCGTCATCTGGGTCTGCACCGGCATTTTGCCCGGCATATCCCGATAGAAGCGATGCGTGTGCATGGGCGATTGCAACCTAAACCGTCGCGCCAGTTTTTGCGCAAGTTGCTGGCAGAATTGGCTGTGCCTGCGCGCGATTGTATTCTGGTCGAAGATACCATATCGAATTTGCGCGCAGCTAAGCGCGTCGGTATGCGGACTGCTTTAGTGACCCGGTATTCGCGCCAAGACGGACATAAAAATACTGCAGCTTGTGTCGATGTCAAAGTAAAATCAGTAGTTAATCTGGCGCGCCACGGCCGCCATCTTTACCGTGCACCGCTTTCATCTTATCGCGCTGAGATTTCGCTCTAGAGATACTCAGAACGATTTCAGTGCTTCTACCAAAAATAAATCACCCTATGGCTACTACCAAACCAGGCGAGCGTAAGCTTCAAATATTACAAACGCTGGCTGCGATGCTGGAAAACCCCAAAGCGGAAAAAATTACCACGGCCGCCCTGGCCGCCAAGGTGGCCGTGTCTGAGGCGGCCTTGTACCGTCATTTTGCCAGCAAGGCGCAAATGTTTGAGGGTTTGATCGAATTTATCGAGGCTTCGGTGTTTGGTCTGATCAATCAAATCAGCCAGCAACAGGAAGAAGGTTTGTTGCAGGTCCAGGCTATTACGCTGATGTTGTTGAATTTTTCAGAACGGAATCCGGGCATGACCCGGGTTTTGATCGGTGACGCCCTGGTGAATGAGGATGAACGCCTGCAACTGCGGATGAACCAATTTATCGACCGTGTCGAATTGGCATATAAACAGGCATTACGGCAAGCGGTGGCACAAGGGCAAATTCCGGAAAGTGAAGTGGCCAGTCGTGCCAGTTTGCTGAGTAGTTTTGTGGTCGGCCGCTGGCATCGTTTTGTAAAAACAGGTTTTAAGAGCTTGCCAAATGAGCAAGCGGTTTCGCACCTGGCGCTGTTGTTGCGTTAGCTGATGTTTTCGCCGCCAGCGCTGGTGGTGTTTCTGATTCATATAATGTGCAATGATTTTTGCCGCTGGCCTTTGCTTTTTTTAACGCCAGGTCGGTATGGTGTAAAAATAGCCTCTGTTCCTTTGCGTGCAAAGGACAGCAGGCAATACCGATACTCCCGCTGAGGATAATTTTTTGGCCACGCAGGGTCATTGGCTGATTCATGCTGCGCATTAATCTTTGAGCCAATACCAATGCCATCTCGGGGCTTTCGATCTGAGGCAGGATGGCGGCAAATTCATCTCCGTCGACACGGCACAGGGTGTCAGTGTTGCGTAACATACTGCATAGACGATTGGCGATGGTGGCTAAAATCAGGTCGCCGGCATCGTAGCCAAACTCTTCATTGATCGATGTAAAATGATCAATATCGATAAACATTAACGCCGCAAGTTCTTTGCGTTCTACCGCATCGCTGACACATTGCGCCAGCAGCTTGTGAAAGTAATTCCTGTTGGGTAGTTTGGTCAGAGGATCGTGATTTGCCAGAATATCGAGCCTGCGTTCAGCTTCGCGACGCTCCCGGATTTCGCTTTGACGGTCGGATTCCCATGACTCTATCCTTTCCATCATCTGATTGAAGTGCAGGCTCAGAGAATTTAACTCGTGACCGTCATGCAATGTGGCACGCAGGCTATAGTCGCCTAAGCTGGCAACCTGCTCACTGCTGGCGTCGAGTGCCATTACCGGTGCCAGACGGCGTAGCTGGATTTTAGTGAGCAAGTAAGCGCACACCGCACTAATGATCCCGCACAGTAAAACCCCGCTCAGCAAGAGAAAGAAAGTGTGCCAGTACAGCGTTTCCAAACTGCGGCTGATTTGAATTTTTCCTATCAGTTCGCCATTCAGCAGTAGCGGGGCTGCCGTGCTGAGTCTGGCTAGCTGCAACGTGCTGGTGACATCGGTAGTGAGTTCGGTAGTGACATCGGTAGTGAGCTCGTTAGTGAGCTCAGTCGCGGATAATTTGCTGGATGGCGCTGAGGCCTGAAACTGGCTGAAATCGTCCCAGGCAATCAGTGCTTGCCCTTGTTGGTCATAGATGATGACGCTGTTGGCGTCGGATAACTCGATACTCTGGTGGATCAGGGTTTCCAGGGCTTTTTTATCATGACTTTGCAGGCTGCCGGCGATGTGGGCGGCCAATATTTTTGCTTTCAGCTGCGCTTCGGTACGCAGATGCTGCTGGCCCAGATAGACCGTGAAAAGCAAAAACAAGAATAAAGCAATCAAGCTCCCCTTGGCTATCGTGATGGCATTTTCTCGCCATATTGTTGCTGCGAAAGGCTGCTTGAGAAGTGCGGTCGGCATGGATAGTCTTCTTGAAGAGGGGCGCTTGAAAGAAGCGATGCGAAATCAGCTAAGATCAGATAAATTGCAATAGGGCGAAGCGAGTTTATCATCCAAGCCGGTACTTTAGTGTTGTTATTCATACATAAAAAGTCGAAGCAAGATTCTTCTCGTTTTATGCAAACATCGACATCTGCGAGTAAACTGCGAGACATCTTTTCTAATGAGTTTATCGTGTCGCTTTCCTCTCAATTTTGTTCCCTGTCGTCAGCCAACGAGCCGTCTTGTTTTGTCTTGCTCGATGACGCGCATAGCGCGCAGTCTGTGTCGCGGCTGTATACCGGTTTACTCCAGACTCTGGTGTGCGCAGAGGCTGACAGCTGGCCGGAATTTTTGCAGCAGGCGCAACGCGCACTAGCCCGGGGCCAGCATGCAGTTGCCTTGTTTTCGTATGAGAGCGGAGTACAACTCCAGGCCATCACTGCGGCTATTTCTACGGCGACTACCGCAAGCCAGAGCGCCAGTGCCAGTTCCGGCAATGCCTCGCAAATACT
>JBBQNW010000147.1:0-6714 GCA_038330335.1 Burkholderiales bacterium
TAAACCCTTCCTCAAAACAATACTGCGCCATACGCTTAATCTCATGATCATTCACGCCGCGCATCACTACCATATTGAGTTTAATCGGATCAAAGCCAGCATCTTTGCCCGCCTGTAACCCTGCCATAATGCTACCGAAACTATCGCGCCCTGTGATTTTTTCCATGCACGCTTTGTCCAGACTATCAAGACTCACATTGATACGGCTGACACCGGCGGCACGCAATGCCGTCGCGTGTTTATGCAATTGCGTAGCATTTGTTGACAAAGAAATATCTCTTAAGCCAGGCAGCCCTGATAAGCGCGATACCAGTTGTGGCAAGTGACGTCTGAGCAAGGGCTCGCCCCCGGTCATACGTAGGCGCGATACCCCCATTCGTGCAAAAGCAGCTACGACACGCTCTATTTCGTCAAAACTCAACCAGTTTTCAGGTTCTTCAAAACCGGAAAAACCTTTTGGCAAACAATAGCTGCAACGCAAATCACAACGATCGGTGACAGATAAGCGTAAATAACTGACACGACGACCAAAGCGGTCGATCAGCGCGGGAGTAGTCGAGGTGGGGGCAGGAGTTTCCATACCTGCATTTTGCTCGTCAGCGGGCAAACCTGCAATTCGCCGCCAAGCTAATTTTGGCTAGTTCGTTTGGGGGATAGGAGGCCAAGAGATTGCATTGGCCCTAGTTTAAAAAGAGTCGCAATGAACAAGAGCCGCTACCTGATCAATAGAATTGATATACGCCCTTGCTCTTGTTCTTTGTTTTATCAAAAAAATGCTTATTTCAAACCTATTTCTAACTTATTTTTAACTTTTTTCAGCCTGAGTGACACTCTGGATCAAGCTAAGGTCATCCTTTTTTACCAGCAAAGGCTAACAGTAAGCCGCCGGCCACCATAGCAGCAACCCCCGCCCAGACCGGAATATTGATGGTTTCTTTTTCTACGACAGATAGTTGAATGGGCCCAAGCTTAACGTCATGAGATTCCTTGGTATAGCTAAAGCCTCCGTACATCAGGCCCAGCGTGCCACCGACGATAAGCAAAATTGCGACAAGTTTAGCTGCGTTCATTTAAATATTTCCCATTAAAATGGCCGGTTCCTCGATACAAGGTCACCGAAAGAGTTTGGCTTTCATATAAAACCAAGAGATATGCCGGAGAAACATGCAAGAGATACCAACAACACAATCAGCGTCTCAAACAAATAAGCTCAGCACCTTGTTGATTCTACACAGGTATCGCGGGCAAAACGTCGATTCGGCAGATTTCTATACCAACCGCTGACTGGGTAACATTGGCATCGGCGGCCGCGTTAGGCGAATAACACCGCGATCAGTTCGCGTCGATACCGCAGCAGAGTGAGCATCAGCAATGCCCCCATAAACCCCTGCGACGCAGCAAATACGATTCCTGCCGGCATCACGAATACAGAAGGCGCGAGCGGCAGCAGCAAGAGCAAAGCCAGTGCCGACAACACTAATCGTGCCTGCCATTTCAAGCGTTGCGGCGGCAATACTGCTTGCATAGTAGGCACCCGGCGACCAGCGGGTGTTTGCCGACGGAGATGTAAAAAAACCAGAAACGGAATAATTTTCCCTAACATAGCATTGACCGGCAAGACTGCGCCACCAACTAACGCTAACACGCCTATCCACCAGGGGATCATGGATAACAAGGCCAACGGCAAGTGTGACGAAAAGAGTGACAAAGTGGCGCTGAGTACGGCAGCACACAACCAACTCGCGGTGCAGACTAGCCAAAGGCCCCAGGCCGGATCAAAACGGCGCTTGGCCTGCCACACCGCACGCATGGCAATGAGAGAAAATACACCCACTGTCGCACAAGCCATCAGTAATGCCAATTGCCATAGGACAGCCAAACTAGTCAGACTGGCCAGCAACAACGGCAGCCAAAAAACACCTGGCAAACAGCGCTGCCAGCGCGCTGAAGGTCGTACCGTCTGCCAAAACATAGGCACAACGGTAGATGCCACACCAATCACGAGGGTGGCGATCCAGCCGAATAGGCCCCATGCCACATGCAAGTTGAGCCAGTGCGACACGTCGATGCGCCACAGGCCAGCGAAGCTGCCAGCTAAAGCAATGCCCAACCCCACCACCAGCGCCAGTGCAACAGCGATCCAGCGTAAAGTCCGGGTGGTGGCATCAACAGCGCTGACACGCCAGGCAGCGCTCAGCAATGCCAGTACCACTGCCCCATACAAAGCAGCAGCCAGAATAGCGGCCCAAACAAATCCACGCGGGTCGCCACGCAAAAACCCTAGCGATAAGGCACCCGCGATAAGGGCAGAACCAAGCGCGACAAAAGGAGAAATAAAACGGGCAGAGTTAACTGTCTGACCGGCGACTACTGGCATTAACTGGAACAGTGCACCGATCATGATCGGTGCCAGCATACCAAGCACCAGACAGTGTGTTAACGCCAGAGTCATCGGTGCAAAGCGGTCGGGCAAACCATTGCCGGGACCGAACGCCAGTAATAACCCCGCCACCATCCCCAGCCAAGGAGCCGGCAACAGGCAGCCAAAGATCGTTGCCGGCGAAGGCGCCAGTTCGTAGTTGAGAATTTTTACGGTGGCCAAGCTTACCTGTGTATGGTGTCAAGAACAGGAACCACAGCATGTGCTAGCAAAGCCCAGTACAGAATCAAGATTGGGCACACTACCGCCGCACATAGGATAAAGCACGTTCTCTTCCTTGACGTTATGCTGCTGAATCAGCACATTCAAGGTATCGAGCGCCGCCAGAGCCTGCTCTGCTTGATTCGCTTCGATGGCGGCATAGGCTTCGTCGCGCAGACTACGTATTTCAGCGTGTTCAGCGCGCATCACCACCGTAGGGCCACTCGTCATTCCGGTCGCCGCCTCAAAGGCCGGAAACAGCTTATTTTCTTCAAGGCTAAAATGGCTATCTAACTCTGTGCTAAACAGGCGAAAATTACGCCCTGCCGAGGCCATATCCGCTTGGTGCAATGCCACTTCACAACGGTTCAGTTGATCGTCGCATTCGCGGTGCTGACGCACCAGTTCCATCATCGCTTTAGACATACATTGACTCTTTAAATTTTGTCGGCCAAAAATTCTTAACTTATAGTTATCGACTGCTATTTTTTGACTAATAATTATTGGCGTATCGTGTACAGATTCACCTTCTCCCGCAATGGAAGAAGGCGTGCCAGATTACTGCAGCAGCGGGCTATCGGCGCCTTGCATGTCGATACCAGAGATTTTCGCCCTGCCAACCAGCAATTGCAGATACTGCCGCACGGCATGGTCATGGCTTGCCATACGCATGGCATCCGAAATACTGCTCTCAATGTCTTCAAATGGCCGCAAGCGCCCTTCTATCTTGCGCCCGACTTGAATAATATGTAAGCCAAAACGTGTCTCTACCAAATGCGCAATAATGCTCTCGGCATCGGCCGCAAACAGCGCCTGTTCAAATTCAGGTACCGTAGCACCCCGCCCTATTTGGCCCAGACTGCCAGCGACTTCGCTGGAAGGACAATTCGAATTAGCCTTGGCACACTCGGCAAATAACTGTGGTTTTTCCAGCAGATCAGCCAATACGATAGAGGCATGCTTACGCAGAGACTCCAGATCGACAGCGGCAGTTACCTGAAACAAAATATGGCTAGCTTCTGCCAGTTCACCCACTGTAAAGCGCGCTGGATGGGCCTCATATTGGCGCAGGCATTCAGCCCGGCCTGGCATCGGCACCTTCACTTCTTGTTTTAACAAGGCGTCGATCAGTGCTTCATCTTCTGCTGCCTGAATATCAAGTTGCCGTGCTTCATCAAGCAAGACACGGCGCAGCACCAGTGCCGTCATCGCGCTTTTTACTGCGTCTACGGCGTCCTGATGATGAGGTAACTCCTGCTCCATTTCGGCGTCATTAAGTTCGTAACCATTAACAATAACTGGCATGGTGTTCTCCTGATTAATTAACGTGGGCGAACCAGCTGCCACGCGCGGCTAATGTAGGTAACGGAGGCAAAACCGCTCCAGACATGCACCAGACGAGTGAACGGGAAGATCACAAATAAGCTTAAGCCCATGAACAAATGCAACTTAAACAGTAAAGGTGCGGCGACGATAAATTCTGCGGCATCACCGCGGAAAGTCACGATATGCTGGGCCCAAGTCATCAGCAAGACCATCATGTGACCGTCAGTATGATTGGCCGATTCAAAAATTGTCGACAAGCCCAGGCCCAATGTCAGGAAAATCCATAACAGCAAGACCTTATCACCGGTTTTAGTGACCGCAGAAATACGTGGATTCGTAAAACGACGATGCATCAAAATCAACAGGCCCAACATGCACAGGGTACCAAACACACCGCCGGCGACCATCGCGATCATTTGTTTCAAGGTATGAGAGACACCCAGTGTGTCCCATACAATGACTGGCGTCAGAAGACCCACCAGATGGCCGAAAAACAGGCCGAGAATACCGACGTGAAACAGGATATTGCCTAAGCGAAGATTACCCTCGTGCAGCATTTGTGAAGAATCACTTTTCCAGGTGTATTGCTCACGTTCGAAGCGCGCCAGACTGCCGAACAAAAAGATCGCCAGCGCAATGTACGGATAAATACCGTAAATAAATTGATGTAAATAGGTCATGATAGTCTCTCTTTATTGGCAAGATGCTGGACGAGAATTGCCGCGCTGAGCAAACTCGCCTGTAGGCTGCTTGGGATAAAAATTGAGTGGTTGGGTTCCGGACAGATTAGGTTTCAACAAGGGTTCAACGCCATCGGCACCGGGTCCGAAGGTTTCCATTGCATCATCCATATCGCGCACCGGTGGCTCGCCTTGCTCTTGCGGCACAACATCGGTCAAGGTCGTCAACAACATAAAAATACTGTTGTACGGACTATCGTTACGTTTTAAGCGCATACCGATCGCTGCCAGCACATGAATCGCGTCACCCAGAAGTTTCTCTGAGGTTTCTTGCTCCATCAAGCTCAGGAACTCTAAAAACAAGGGAACAAAATCCGGCAGCTCACTCACCTCAGGCTCAAAGCCATGGCGACGATACTCTTCAATCAGATCAACCATCGCCTGACCACGATCGCGACTTTCGCCGTGAATATGCTCAAACAAATGCAAGGCCTGCGATGGGGTACGGTCAAAGGTCGCAACGTAGATTTCCTGTAAAGAAATCAGATCCTTTGATGTCAGGTAACTCAACAAGGGCTGCAAAATTTCCAGGCAATCAGAATCAGCTTCGGCCGCCAATGCCTGCTCAATCTCAGGGATGGCAGCAATCAAATCTGGCTGCGGGTAACTCAGTAGCGCCGATAAAATGCGATAAATTTGCATGATAAATCCTTTCTATTGAGGGAGACGATGCTCCCTCCATGATCACTTTTTACGACGCACTTACTCAGTCATCGACAGTTTTTTACGGGATTTCGGCATTTCAACAAAAATCACGCTGCCTTGTGGTTTTTTGCCAAACAACGAGCCCTCAGAAGTGCCGCCTGAGCAACCATTACCGAATGTAAAGCCGCAACTGCCTTTTTCGTTGAAGCTGTCTTCCACCATTTCTTTGTGTGAAGACGGAATCACGAAACGGTCTTCGTAATTGGCAATCGCCATGGTTTGGTACATGTCTTCGATCTGTGCCGCAGTCAAACCTACTTGCGCCAGAACCGCTTTATCTTGTTGACCATGAACCACTTCTGCACGCTTATAAGCACGCATCGCCAGCATTTTTTCCAGTGCTTTCAAAACGGGCTCTTCTTTACCGGCGGTCAGCAGATTGGCCAGATAACGAATAGGAATCCGCAAGGATTTCACGTCAGGAATAATCCCGTTCATGCCCATGTGGCCCGCTTCCGCCGCTTTCTGGATCGGTGACAGTGGTGGTACATACCAGACCATAGGCAAAGTACGGTATTCAGGATGCAGCGGGAACGCGATTTTCCATTCCACTGCCATCTTGTAGACCGGCGATTTTTGTGCGGAGCTAATCCAGCTATCCGGAATACCATGTTTGCGTGCTTCCGCAATCACCGCCGGGTCATGCGGATCAAGGAAGCAATCTAATTGCGCTTCATACAAATCTTGCACATCCGGTACCGACGCAGCCGATTCAATCTTGTCGGCGTCATACAACAACACCCCTAAGTAGCGGATACGGCCAACGCAGGTTTCCGAGCATACGGTAGGCTGACCAGCCTCAATCCGCGGGTAACAGAAAGTGCACTTCTCCGCCTTGCCAGAGCTCCAGTTGTAGTAAATCTTTTTGTACGGGCAGCCGGAGATGCACATACGCCAGCCACGGCATTTATCTTGATCGACCAGCACAATACCGTCATCTTCACGTTTGTAGATCGAACCTGAAGGGCAGGATGCAACGCAAGCCGGATTCAGGCAGTGTTCGCACAAACGTGGCAAATACATCATGAAAGTGCTTTCGAAAGTGCTGTACATCTCTTTCTGCACACCTTCAAATAAGGCATCGCGGCTACGTGAACTAAATTCGCCGCCCAGATCATCTTCCCAGTTCGGGCCCCAGACTATCTTGTCCATTTTTTTACCAGTAATCACTGATATCGGACGCGCTGTCGGCGGCGTTTGCATTAACGGTGCATTTTGCAGATGCTCGTAGTCAAACGTAAATGGCTCGTAGTAATCGTCGATCGACGGCAAGTTAGGATTAGAGAACAAGTTGCTCAAAAT
>JBBQNW010000148.1:0-6688 GCA_038330335.1 Burkholderiales bacterium
TCGGCGACATCGGCTTTTAAAGCTTGTTCAAACCAGAGGGAAAACTGAGTAAAAGGGTCGCCGGCGACATCGGTTTCAGACAGACTGGCGAGTTGATAATCTTTGCGTAAATCGGCGAGAGACATTTTTTTCCTTTGTGGCATTGGCTGATAGGGCGGATAGGACTGATAGGGCAGACAGGGCGGATCTGGGCCTGATCAAGGGCTCGATGTCGTGGCAGAAATGCCGCGGCCTAGTTGCATGGCGCTGCCCAGCTGAGTCATTTGTGCTTCACTGAAAATGCGCTTGGCCATCGGTGCGATCTGGCTTTCTTCGGTGTGCATATGCTCGGTATAAATAAGGTTAAATTGCGCAACCTCCTGCGCTGATAAATGCGCAGATGCCCCGTCGGAAATGGCATTCAGTTGCTGTTCCAGATTGGCCCATTGCTCAGCCATTTGATGATGTTGTTGCAAGATGCGTGGCAACAGTTGTTGCAACAGCACAGCATCTTCACCGCTTGCGGTCGCCTCAAGCGTCGGTAGCAGATCGATTTCTTCGTCTTCATGGTGCAACGGTGCCGCTACTGCGAAATAACGTAAGACGGCCTTGGCCGCTTGTCCGGCTTGTTTGTCCGCACCATGTACTGGCAAATGTTGCAACAGTTTATCTAGCGTATCGAGTTGCTTGCGGATGCGGTCGTGGCAGTGTTTCAGAACGGCCAATGGCTGGTCAAATCCGGGGGCATTTGAAAATAGGGTATCCACAGAGCCTCTTGGTTTTGCTTGTCTAGGTTGAACGGACAGTCAACTATGAAAAATTATGCAATATTATTGAGAAAGCTGCTTGTGTAAGATCAAAGCTCTGCATTGCCCATGGCCGCACTCTTGTAAAATAGCAGTACAAGAGCCTTACATTGCTCGCTTCACTGTTGTACTTAATCTCGTACTTACTTTCCTACTTAATCTCGTAATCACCATCATACTCACTATCAATGCAACAAGATTCTCTCAATATTGACTTTGAACGTCGCTTCGGCGGCGTCGCCCGCTTGTACGGTTCCAATGCCTTAGCGCGCTTTAAAAATGCCCGTGTTTGCGTGGTCGGCGTCGGCGGTGTCGGCTCCTGGGTGGTCGAAGCGCTGGCGCGTAGCGCGATCGGCCACATTACGATGATCGACCTGGATAACGTGGCCGAATCGAATGTCAACCGGCAGATTCAGGCCACCAGCGCCACACTGGGGCAAGCCAAAGTCACGGCACTGGCCGAACGCATAGGTCAGATTAATCCGTATTGCCAGGTCACCGAAATAGAAGACTTTGTCGAACCCGACAATCTCGATGCCATGATAGGCGCGCGCCATTTTGATTACGTGATCGATGCCATCGACAGCGTCAAGGCAAAAACTGCCCTGATCGCGTATTGCCGCCAGCACGCGATTGCCTTGATTACCATCGGCGCCGCCGGTGGTCAGACGGATCCGTGCAAGATTGAAATTCGTGATTTATCGCGCACCGAGCAAGAACCTTTGCTGGCGCTGGTACGTAAGCGCTTGCGGCAAAATTACGGTTTTCCACGCGGCAGTAAAAGCAAATTCGGTATTGATGCGGTGTTTTCCATGGAAGCCTTGCGCATGCCGGAAACCCCTGAAACCGCCGAAGTCTGCGAGCTCGATGCCAGCAGCGGTGTGACCGGGCTCAATTGTGCCGGCTTTGGTTCTTCTATCGTGGTGACGGCATCCTTCGGTTTGGCGGCAGCCGCACAGGTATTACGCCATCTTGCGGCCGACGCCAATAGCGACATGGTAAAAACCGACAAAATAGATGGATAAGAGCTGGCATCGCTGAATTAAATTTCGTTTCATTCAGTGATGTCCGTATAAAGTATAATTCTTGTCATTACCAGCGCCATCCACGCATCTACAATATTTAGCGTCTTCCTGACCACATTCATGCATTCTGTTATCCAAAACGCCAAACGGCTGATTATTAAAGTAGGTTCTTCTCTGGTGACCAACGATGGCAAGGGTCTGGACCGGGTCGCGATAGAAAAATGGGCGGCGCAAATTGCCCAGTTACGCCAGATGGGTAAACAGGTGGTGCTGGTGAGTTCCGGTGCCATTGCAGAGGGCCGGCAACGTCTGGGTTTCGAGAAACGCCCGACCGGGATTCACGAATTGCAAGCTTGTGCGGCAGTCGGGCAAATGGGTCTGGCACAGATTTACGAAACTAGTTTTCGCGCCCATGGCCTGGGTACCGCACAAATTTTACTGACGCACGCCGATCTGGCCGACCGCGAGCGCTACCTGAACGCGCGCTCCACCCTGGTGACTTTGCTCGGCTTCGGTATCGTGCCCGTCATTAACGAAAACGACACTGTCGTCACCGATGAAATTAAATTTGGCGACAACGACACGCTCGGTGCGCTGGTGGCGAACCTGATCGAAGCAGATGCCTTGATTATTCTGACTGACCAGAAAGGGCTGTACAGCGCCGATCCGCGCAAAGACCCGAATGCCACTTTTGTGCATGAAGCCAGAGCCGGAGACCCGGCGCTGGAGGCCATGGCGGGTGGCGCGGGCTCCAGTTTGGGTAGCGGCGGCATGCTGACCAAGATCCTGGCAGCGAAACGCGGCGCCAGTTCTGGCACCCATACCGTGATTGCCTGGGGGCGGGAAGAGAATGTCCTGGTGCGCTTAGCCAAAGGTGAAGCGATCGGCACCCAGCTGATTTCGCAAATGGCACCGCTGGCCGCGCGTAAGCAGTGGATGGCCGACCATCTGCAAACGGCAGGGCAAATCGTACTCGATGCCGGTGCGGTGCAAAAACTGACTCAGGAAGGTAAATCTTTATTGCCAATCGGTGTGTTGGAAGTCAAAGGTGAATTTGGCCGCGGTGCCGTGATTACCTGCTACAACGAAGCCGGTCTGGCGATCGCGCGCGGACTAAGCAATTACACCAGCACCGACGCCAGGCGCATTAAGCGCCATGCTTCCTCCGAAATTTTGGCAATTTTGGGCTTCGTGGTCGAGCCTGAATTAATTCATAGAGACAATCTGGTGTTGCTATAAAGCAGAGACACTTGTCAATGAAAAAGGCGGGTCTGCTAGCACCAAGCTAGCAGACCCGCCTTTTCTTTTTGCCTGACAGTCGGGCTGACTTGCCCAAGTATATCGATGTTTACTTCGCCGCTTACTTCAATAGTTACGTCGTTTTCAACCTAACCAGCGTCGATTTGCCAAACAGGCTTTCTATCAAATCCACCGCCAGTACCGCAGTCTGATTGCGTAAATCCAGCGCCGGGTTGAGTTCGACCACATCGAGTGATGCCAGCATGCCGGTGTCGGCAATCATTTCCATGCACAACTGGGCTTCACGATAGGTCGGGCCGCCTAAAACTGCGGTACCGACGCCTGGCGCAATGGCCGGGTCTAGGCAATCGAGATCAAAACTGACGTGCAGATGGGTATCGGCATCGAGGCCTTCGAGTGCCTTGGTCATCACGCTACGCATGCCATGCTCATCGATATAACGCATGTCGAATACTTGCATGCCCATCTCATGGATGAAGCGCCGTTCGCCTTCATCCACGCTGCGGATACCGATCAGGCGGATGTCGCCTGGCTGCATGGCCGGGCTGTGGCCACCGTAATTGATCAGCTCTTGCGGGCCGTGGCCCATCAGGCAGGCCACTGGCATGCCATGGATGTTGCCGGTCGGACTAATCGTTGATTGATTACTGTCTGCATGGGCATCGAACCATAAGACCCGCAGTTTTTTACCGGCTTTTCTGCAATGGCTGGCAATCGCACTGATAGAGCCAATCGCCAGACAATGATCGCCACCCAGCATCATCGGCATGTGCCCGGCTGCCAGCGCCGCTGCCACGGCGTTATACACGGCCTGGTTCCAGTCGATGGCTTCTTTCAGATGGCGTAAGCCGTTCACAGGTGCCAGCCAGGGATTGGCCGGGCCATGCAAATTGCCGCGGTCAATCACGCTTACACCGCGCGCCTCCAGCGCTTCTGCCAGACCAGCTACGCGCAAGGCATCTGGCCCCATGCCTGCACCGCGGACACTTGCCCCGACGTCGGTCGGCGCTCCAATTAAGGAAATGGTTTTCATTGTTTCAGTAATTCAATCTATAAATAAGCATAAGTAAGCATAAGCAAGCATAAGCAAGCAACGACGAGCTTGCCGTGATTAAGCCGATAGCGGGACCGGGGTTTCTGCCTCAGTGCGCAGCGAAATAGTAGCGGTAACGCCCATGCCAAACAAGTCTTTGGGGTTCAATAATTCAGGAATAAGATCTAAAACGCGCGACTCTTTTTGCATCACATATTTTTCCAGATAGCGCATGGCCGAAAAATCTTCCAGCGCGAAGCCGACGGAATCAAATACCGTAACCTGATGCTCGCTCTCGCGCCCCGGTGCGCTGCCTTCCAGTACGCGCCATAACTCTGTCACGGGGAAATCGGCTGGCATTTGCTGCAATTCACCTTCGATGCGCGATTGTGGTTCAAATTCTACGATGACGCGCGCCATGTCAAGAATAGCCGGATGCAGCTCGGTCTTGCCCGGGCAATCGCCGCCGACGCCATTGATATGTACGCCCGGCGCTATCATTTCCGGCAGCAATATGGTGGCATTGGTCTTGTCTGCGGTAACCGTGGTAATGATGTCGGCACCTTTCACCGCCTCTGCGGTTGAGCTGGCGCGCACGATACGCAATTGAGGGTAGGCGCGTAGATTATTGATTAACTTATCGGTCGCGGCCGGATCAACGTCATATACCCGCAACTCTTCAATACCCAGAATACAATGGAAGGCGATCGCCTGGAACTCGCTTTGCGCGCCGTTACCGATCAACGCCATTGTGCGGCTGCCCGGGCGTGCCAGGTACTGGGCGGCCAGCACTGAGGTGGCGGCGGTGCGCAGGGCCGTGGTCAAGGTCAGTTCAGAGAGCAGGCGAGGGTAGCCGGTGCTGACATCGGATAACACGCCAAAAGCGGTGACGGTGAGTAAGCCGGCCTGGGTATTTTTAGGGTGGCCGTTGACATATTTGAATGAATATTGCTGGCCGTCGGAAATCGGCATTAATTCGATGACGCCAACGTCAGAGTGGCTCGCCACCCGTGCGCATTTGTCAAAGCTGGACCAGCGCAAATAATCTTCCTTGATCATGCCGGCCAGAGTCGCTATGGCGTTCTCATGACGGGTTTTTTTCAAGTGTGCCTGCATTTCTTGTGTGCCGATAAACGTCACCATAATGTTCTCCGAGGTTTTTTAATATGCTGCGACGTCAGGCTAATGCAGAAAATGCCGCCTGTCATGGCATGTCGATACACAGAATTATAGCCATTTGAGATCAGAATTAGATTGCTTAATGCGATGCTAAATTGACTCAGAGAGAAATTAAATTTCTATTTGTCTTATTTTTAGTATTTATCTTTCTGAAATCGTATAATTGATAAAATTAATGTATTTCAGATTGAAGGGAAAATAAACATGGATAACTACGATCGCAACATCTTGCGATACCTGCAGGACGACGGCCGCATGAGTAATCTGTTGCTGGCTGAACGGATTCACTTATCGGCGCCGCAAACCTTGCGCCGGGTTCGTACTCTGGAAGAGAAGGGCGTGATTCGCGGTTATGTGGCGCAGGTGTCGGCCGAGGCCGTCGGGCTGGCCGTGATGGCGTTTGTCAGCTTATCGCTGGACCGTGAACAGTTTCGCAATGTGCGCGAAGTCGAGCGCAATATCATGGCGTTCCCGGACATTATTGAATGCCATACCATCTCTGGCGATTTTGATTATCTGCTGAAAGTCGTCGCGCCGGATTTAAAAAGTCTGTCGCAATTTTTGACTGACAGTCTGATGCAAGTGCCCGGCGTAGCTACCCTGCGCTCGATGATTTGCATGGAAGAGATTAAACCCGTGAGCAGCCTGCCGATTGCCTGATGGTGGTAATTTTTGATGTTTTTTGACGGGTTTTTGACGGGTTTTAATGAAAGCTGATGAATGTTGCTTGAGCAAGCATGGGGTTGTCTGGCGCTGGCGCAGCACAAAATAACTGATCAGCCGCAGCATAATCCCCCGGCAATACCTGCCAGCCGGCATTTTTCCGGTGGCTGATAGGCCACTTGCTGGCCAGTCAGGCACAGCAGCGCCAATGTCCGGTCGATACTGACGATAGCGTTCAGGGGTATCCCCGTTACGGCTTGCCGGCAGCGACCCAGCTGATCAGTTCATCTAGTACGCTGCGTGCTTTGGCTTTATCCAGGGCCTCGCTGTTGATGATGCCGACCACGATCCAGTTGGCGTCATTGGCGTCACGCACATAGCCGGCGATGGCGACGGCATCTTTCAGGCTGCCGGTTTTTATTCTGGCGCTGCCTGCTATCAGGCTGCCTTTCAGGCGTTTTTTCATGGTCCCGTCAAGCGCTACAATAGGTAGGCTGCTGGCAAATTCGGCAAACCAGTGACTGCGGGTTGCGGCGAGTAACACCCCTGCCAGTTGCTGCGCACTGAGTTTTTCCGAGCGTGACAGGCCGGCACCGTTTTCTATGACGATGCCCGCGTCGCTGATACCCTGGCGCAGCAGCCAGGCGCGCACGCGGGCATCGGCCGCCTGCAGATGCGTAGCGTAATTTTTGGCGCTGGCCGATTCTGCTCCCAGACTGAGGTAAAGCAGACGCGCCATGCTG
>JBBQNW010000149.1:0-6643 GCA_038330335.1 Burkholderiales bacterium
TAAACAGGCGGTCGCCGGAGGTCTGGGGTTGGCGGTCGTCTCGCAACATGCGCTAGGCGATCATCTGCTTGACCAGTCGCTGACAGTGCTCGATGTTGAAGGCTTTCCCATCCATTCCAGTTGGTACACCGTTTACGTACATGGCAAGCGCCTGTCACCAATCGCCAGTGCGTTTCTCAGCTACCTGTCAGCGCAGGCCTGGAATAGGACGATATGATGAAGAAACATGCATGTGAGCAAAAAAGACGGGATACCGCCGCTACGATCGTTAACCGGTAAGCTTTTCGATGGGAATTGTCTGGCATGGCGAATAATCTGGTAGCCAGTACCAAATACTAGCTTAAACAATTGGCCTTACACAGGGACAAGACAAAAAAAATCCCAACCGAAAAGGGTTGGGATTTCAAATAATGGTGGAGTCGGCGGGAATCGAACCCGCGTCCAGAAGCACTCTACAGACAGTTCTACATACTTAGTGCTGTCATTTAATTTAAGCTTTCCAACGCGGACGCACACGCTGTGGAAAGACGAGTTACCTATTATTTAGTCCTGAACCAAGTAACCCGACTCAAGACGATTCCCTATGAATGACTCTACTGCTGTTGCCAGCCCGCCCTAGGGAAGAGACGGTGTAGAGTTAGCAAGCGATTAAGCTGCTAATGCGTACGAGTTATCGTTTGCAGTTATATATTTCAGATTGTATTTACGAGGTAGTCTGGCCTCGGTATGCCCTGCGCTGCTTTGCAACCCCTGTCGAAACCTGGTCGACCCCTTAGAGATGTTCAGTATACTCCAATAATTGGGGCGATGTTCTGTAGTTTCAAGAGTCGACAGTTTGTAAATGTTTGGCGCGGATCAGTTCCAGTAATTCAAGCGGGCTGTCTAATATGGCATTGGCATGCCAATGGGTGGGCTCAATCGCGCCGCAATAACCCCATGCCGCTGCCACGGTTTGCATTCCGGCAGCCTGACCAGCCTGAATATCGCGTAAATCGTCACCGACATACCAGCAATGCTGGGGCTGGGTTTTGATCCTGCGTGCCGCTTCTAATAATGGTTCAGGGTGTGGTTTAGCGTGTGCCGTGGTATCGCCCGAGATGATGCATGCGGCGTCCTGCAAACCTAGCAGGGGGACAAGCGGATCTGTGAAGCGAGCCGCTTTGTTCGTAACAATGCCCCAAGCTAAGCCGAGTTGCTTCAAGCCTTCCAGTAAGATGGAAACATTTTCAAACAAGTGGCTGCGCTCAGCGATTGCTGATTCATAGTGACTTAAAAACTCAAGTCGCATAGGCTCATAATCAGGGTGTTCCGGCGACATATCAAATCCTGCCTTGAGCAGTCCTCGTGCACCGGCTGATGCGAACGGGCGTAATGTCAGATAAGGTGTAATCGCAAGCCCGCGCTGACTGCGCATCAGGTTGATCGCTGCCGCCAGATCTGGCGCAGTATCGGCCAGTGTGCCGTCGAGATCAAACAGTATGGCTTTGGGAGTTTGCATAATTGACAGTGTTAAATAAGAAATGGATCAAGCCGCAACAGACGGACATTTCGCTTTGCTATTTATAGCGGGCGGGAGCAGGCGACCATGTAATTGACACTGGTATCCTGATTCAGTGAGTAAATTTTGCTCAAGGGGTTGTAGCTCAGGCCTTTGAGGGAGTCGACCTGTAATCCTGCGTTGCGAATGGCTTGTGTCAATTCTGCCGGAGTAATGAATTTTGCGTAATCGTGCGTGCCTTTGGGCAGCAGTTGCAGCAGATATTCTGCGCCGATCACGGCAAATAAATAAGACTTCAAATTGCGGTTAAGCGTAGAGAAAAACACCCGTCCGCCGGGCTTGACCAGTGTGGCGCAGGCTCGAATGATCGAGGCCGGATCTGGCACGTGTTCCAGCATTTCCATGCAGGTCACGACATCGTATTGGCCAGCCTCTAGTTCCGCCATGTTTTCGGCGGCAATTTTTTGATAGCGCACATGGATGCCCGATTCCAGTCCATGCAAATCGGCTACCTTGAGCGCTTTGTCCGAGAGATCAATACCGGTGACCGTCGCGCCTTTTTTTGCCATCGACTCTGCCAAAATTCCGCCGCCACAACCAATGTCAATGACGTTTTTTCCAGCTAGAGAGATGTGATTGTTGATCCACTCAAGACGCAGCGGATTGATTTCGTGTAGGGGTCGAAATTCTGATGTCTGATCCCACCAGCGGTGGGCCAGGTCACTGAATTTTTGGATTTCTGCGGGGTCTGCGTTCAAAATAGTCATGGGTATAGAAATGTGTTGAGCAAGCGAATATGGTTGAACCTCATTTTATGCCACTTCAAGAATGAACGTGTAGTTCCTTGCTCTGCTCGGCAGATTGCTGTTTTTTATCTCGGAAAATTTAAGCGACGAAATTTTTACGCAATACATGATACGCCCATGAATAAATTTACATATCAGCGAGCAATAAAAAACCCCGCCGGAGCGGGGTTTTTGCTGAATTCCTTGTTAAGCAAGCCGGTGTGGCTTGTTTAATTTTATTATTTATTAACGTTGCGTGTACCGACAACTTCGATTTCAACGCGACGGTTTTTAGCACGGCCTTCGGCAGTTTTGTTATCAGCAACTGGTTGCTTTTCGCCCTTGCCTTCTGTGTAGACACGGCTAGCTTCGATACCAGTGCTTACCAGGTAAGCTTTGACAGCTTCAGCACGTTTGATAGACAATTTTTGGTTGTAAGCATCAGAACCAACGGAATCAGTATGACCAACAGCGATCACAACTTCCAGATTGATACCTTTTAACTTAGAAGCCATGTCATCAAGCTTAACTTTAGCTTCTGGCTTCAATACTGCTTTGTCGAAGTCAAAGAAAGCGTCAGCGGCAAAAGTGACTTTTTCTGAAGTCGGTGCCATAGGAGCTACCACTGGAGCTGCCACTGGAGCTGCCACTGGAGCAACAACTGCTGCCACTGGAGCTGCTTTAGCAACAACACCGTCGCAACCGACCACTGCATCAGCATCAGCAGGTGTCCAGTACCCTGTACGCCAGCACAGACCGAACGGGTCACGGACGATAACGCCGCGAGCGTCTTGAACGTAGGCGCTATTTGGTGTTTTTGCCTGGATATCCGTTACTGTTTGTGCGGATACGGAAAAAGCGGCGACTGCTGACGCTGCGATAACGAGTTTGACTAAAATTTTCATATTTCTCTTCTCGAGTGAGATTACCGCAGATAAACTGCGCAAAAGACTGCATAAAATTGGATGATACCACGTGCTTGATTACAATATTGTTACTGATCGTTAAGTTAATATCAAATCAGCCCTTGTATCGCGATACGACTCTATTTTGCCATAAGAATGACTCTTAAGCCAATTTTGTGAAATTGTCAAAAGCGGCGCTGTTGGTTTTGTCGTGTTTTAACAACGACTAAGAGACCCTGGTTTTGTTGCATGGCCTTTGCGCTAATTTTATTTGGACAGGCCTCTGCCCTCTATGACAACGCGGCGATTCGGTGCCAGGCATTCCGCTAATTTTGTCTGCGTGAGCTTGTCATCGCAAGCCTTAATTTGTTGGGTTTTTCCCATGCCCATCGTGTCAATCTCTGCGCTGACACCTTTGCTACCTATGTAGCTGGCGACTGCGGTAGCGCGCTTTTCAGAGAGTTTTTGATTGTATTGCTGCGTGCCGATGATGTCGGTGTGCCCGGTGACGATCACTAAATTTAATGTGTTGCAATTAGCCAACTTTTCCATGACTTCAGTATCGATACGTTTTTTTGCCTCGGACTTGAGTACGGCTTTATTGAAATCAAAAGTTTCCTCGTTTTGTAGGGTTACCGCAAAATCACAACGTTTGGGAGCTAGTGGTTTCGGTGCTGCTACTTCCGCAGCAATGGCAGGTGCTGGCGCAACGGGTACTTCAGTCGATGCGGCAAGCGTGGCAACACTGCCATCGCAACCGGTGACAGCATCGGCTGGCGTCCAGTATCCGGAGCGCCAGCACAAGCCAGCGCCGCTGCGGGTTACCGCGCCGCGCGCGTCTTGCAAGTAGGCACTGTTGATTGCCGAAGCTTTGATGTCGGTTTGTGCGAGAGCGGGCGCGCTGATGGCAGCGAGGCAGCAGGCGATAGCGAAATTTTTCTTCATGATAGGTCTCCGTGAGGTAATAGGCTCTTTTTGTCGTTCTTCTAGCATTACAGCATGAGCCTCGGCGGTTTGCTGTCATTTGAACGACAGTTGGCGCTTTGCTGTGGCGTCTGCCAGCTGTAAAAACGGTGTTGGCGAGGGGGTAGGCATGTTAGAATCAGAAGTTCTGCGCTAAAAAATACTTGTTGCCGGATTCGTTTATCCCTGAATTCTGCTAGGTGTTTTTCGTGCGCGATGTCAATGAGTATGATTTTTTATTGACTCGCTATTTATTAACCAAGCTTCACATCTGCCGGCCTGCCAATGGATCAATTCGCAAAAGAAACACTCCCGATTTCCCTTGAAGAAGAAATGCGCAAGAGCTACCTCGATTACGCCATGAGCGTGATTGTTGGCCGTGCCTTGCCAGATGTTCGTGACGGTTTGAAGCCTGTGCACAGACGCGTATTGTTCGCGATGCACGAAATGAATAATGTATATAACCGCCCGTTTGTGAAGTGCGCACGCGTGGTCGGTGAGACCATGGGTAAGTATCACCCGCATGGTGATGCCTCTATTTATGACACCTTGGTACGTATGGCGCAGGATTTTTCTCTGCGTTACACCCTGGTCGACGGGCAGGGTAATTTCGGTTCTGTCGATGGTGATAATGCCGCCGCAATGCGTTACACCGAGTGCCGCCTGGATAAGATCGCCAACGAAATTTTGGCCGATATCGAAAAAGAAACCGTCGATTTCGTCCCGAACTACGACGGTAAAGAGAAAGAACCGTCGGTATTGCCGACACGCATACCGAATCTGCTGATTAACGGCGCTTCCGGTATTGCCGTGGGTATGGCGACTAATATTCCTCCGCATAATATTACCGAGGTGATCAACGGCGCGCTGCATGTGCTGCGCAATCAGGATTGCACGATCGATGAACTGATAGAAATCATCCCTGCGCCCGATTTCCCGACGGCCGGTATTATTTATGGCGTCTCCGGGGTGCGTGATGGCTATCGCACCGGACGTGGCCGTGTGGTGATGCGCGCCAAGACGCATTTTGAAGAATATGGCAAGGAAGGCCGCACCGCGATCATCGTTGATGAGTTGCCGTACCAGGTGAATAAAAAGTCATTGCTCGAACGTATCGCCGAAAACGTCCGCGACAAAAAGCTCGAAGGTATTTCCGATATTCGTGATGAGTCCGATAAGTCTGGTATGCGCGTCGTCATCGAATTGAAGCGTGGTGAAGTGCCTGAAGTAGTTTTGAATAATCTGTATAAACAGACGCAGTTGCAAGATACCTTCGGTATGAATATGGTGGCCTTGGTGAATGGCCAGCCGAAACTGCTGAACCTGAAGCAGATGCTGGAATGTTTCCTGTCGCATCGGCGTGAAGTGGTGACGCGCCGTACCGTGTTTGAATTGCGCAAAGCGCGCGAACGCGGTCATGTGCTGGAAGGTCTGGCGGTGGCGCTAGCCAATATTGATGATTTTATTGCCATCATCAAGGCCGCTCCGACGCCGCCGATGGCGAAATTAGAGTTGATGAATCGTCCATGGGATAGTTCTATGGTGCGCGAGATGCTGACGCGCACGGCGGCCGATAATCCGGCCGGGATCGACGCTTTCCGCCCTGAGAACTTGCCTAAGCATTACGGCATTCAGAAAGATGGCTTGTACAAGTTGTCCGATGATCAGGCGCAGGAAATTTTGCAAATGCGCTTGCAACGTCTGACTGGTCTTGAGCAAGATAAGATTGTCAATGAGTACAAAGAAGTCATGTCGGAAATCGCTGATCTGCTGGATATTTTGTCTAAGCCTGAACGCGTCACCGTCATCATCACCGATGAACTGACCGCTTGCATGAACGAATACGGGGCCGGCAATAAAGATGTGCGCCGTTCTGAAATTGTTCTCAATGCAACCGACCTGGAAACTGAAGATCTGATCACGCCGCTCGATATGGTAGTGACGCTGTCGCACACCGGGTATATGAAGTCGCAACCGGTCTCCGAATACCGCGCACAAAAACGTGGCGGTCGCGGCAAGCAGGCGATGGCCACCAAGGATGATGACTGGATTGAGCAATTGTTTGTTGCCAACACCCATGATTACATCTTGTGCTTTAGTAATCGCGGTCGTCTGTACTGGTTAAAAGTATGGGAAGTGCCGCAAGGTTCGCGTAATTCACGTGGCAAGCCTATCGTGAATATGTTCCCGCTCTTGGATGGCGAAAAAATTACCGTGATTTTGCCTTTGTCTGGTGCTAATCGTAGCTTCCCTGAAGATCATTACATCTTCATGGCGACCAGTCTTGGAACGGTGAAAAAATCGCCGCTGAATGACTTTAGCAATCCACGCAAAGCCGGCATTATTGCGGTGGCGCTGGATGAGGGCGATTTCCTGATCGGTGCGGCACTGACCGACGGCAAGCACGATGTGATGTTGTTCTCCGATTCTGGCAAAGCGGTACGCTTTGACGAAAACGATGTGCGTCCTATGGGACGTACGGCACGCGGTGT
>JBBQNW010000150.1:0-6642 GCA_038330335.1 Burkholderiales bacterium
GCTTTTGCTTCGCCGCCAAATTTCTTCGACAAGACTGTTGCAATCGCTGCCGTCAATGTGGTTTTACCGTGATCTACGTGACCAATTGTGCCGACGTTGACGTGCGGCTTGGTGCGTTCGAACTTACCTTTTGCCATTTTAGACTCCTAACGATTTTATGAGAATATTCAGGCACACGCCCGACAACTTTAGACCAGCACAACAATATCATGGTGCTCTTGACGTGGATTGAACACGTGGCCTCTCCCTTACCAAGGGAGTGCTCTACCACTGAGCTACAAGAGCAGCTTGTTTGCACGACGACTGTGCCGCACAACAATACAAAACTGGAGCGGGTGAAGGGAATCGAACCCTCGTCGTAAGCTTGGAAGGCTTCTGCTCTACCATTGAGCTACACCCGCAATGGCCATATTTTTCAGCCGCAAATTCTTACCTATGGTGGAGGGGGCTGGATTCGAACCAGCGTACTCAGAGAGAACAGATTTACAGTCTGTCGCCTTTAACCACTCGGCCACCCCTCCATTGGGAATCCAAGAGTATGAAGAAGTTTAATTTCGCTGTCAACAGCTTTTTGCATTTGCCGGACTAAATCCTGTATCCACGGGGAAATGCGGGGGAGAAGGTTTTGTTGTTGTTTGTTTTTTCCTGGCAAGGTAAAACGGCATCGACGAGGGCGCGCATGTTGTGATTGCAAAATAAATGCCAAACGATCTATTTTTACAGCACTGAATGCAACGACTCTGCGTTTTCCGATGGCTTTCCATAAATTTCACTTTGCGTATGTCAATTCTGGTGGCAACATTCAGATGGCGATATTGCTTGCCTGAACCAATTTAGTTAAAGGAAATAAAATGAAGAAAGTCTCTGCGTTTACTTTATCGGCAACTGTTTTTGCCGTGATGCTTTCCAGTCCGCTGACGTATGCGGCAGCCGAACGAGGTTCTGAAGCCGAAGCTCAGGAGATGGTAAAGAAAGCGGTGGCACTGGTAAAATCAGCCGGCCCGGAAAAAGCTTACAAGACCTTTACAGAGCACCCGGACGGCGCTTTTAAGGACAGGGATTTATATGTCTTTGTGTATGATTTTGACGGCATCTGCCTGGCACAAGGCGCCAATGCCAAAATGGTTGGCAAAAATCTCATCGGGATTAAAGACGGCGATGGCAATGCATTTATCAAAGGCATGATTGATATGGTCAAAGCATCTTCTAAAGGAACCTATGGTCCTTACAAATTTACCAATCCCAATAGCCAGGGCTATGAACTGAAAAAATCTTACTGTGAACGCGGTACCGGTGACAGTATGGTGTGTGTCGGCACTTACTTTGTAAAATAAGATACGGCCAGATGGCGTGCTCTGAAGAATGTATAAGAGCACGCCCTACCGCGTTTAGTTGCGCGCATGTGCCAGTTGGTAAGACTCGATACCTTCAATTTTCCCCAATTCCTGCGACATGACTGAAAGTGATGTGGCCAATTTACGGTTGAGCGCAACCGCGACGAAGCGCCACTCTGTTTTGCCGTCTTTGGCGCCGATAAAAATCGTCCCGGTGGCAATTTCATACCCTCTGGCTAATGCCAGCGCACGTATTGCCTCTTCTTTTGCGACGAAACCGACGCGAAACAGCATCGTAATGGCGACTGCCTGTCTGGACGGCAACCAGGATTCAAGTTTCACCACCCAGATCATGCAAGCGGCAGACAAAAATGCCAGCAAGATGGCGGCGGCATAAAATCCAACCCCCACCAGAATACCAATCGCCGATGATGCCCACAATGAGGCTGCGGTGGTGAGGCCGCTGATACTAAAGCCTTCTTTCATGATGACGCCAGCTCCCAGAAAACCGATGCCGGTAACGATACCCTGGATCGTGCGCGACGGATCGAGATTGACCGGAATTGCCGCACGTCCGCCAAACCAAAAATCCGGATACCCGGTAATCACAACCAGCGCGGCAGAAGCCATGCACACTAAACCGTAAGTACGCATGCCGGCGGCGCGGCCATGGTAAGAACGTTCATAACCAACCAGAAACCCGAGCAGCATGGCGCCAGTCAGATTCAGGAAAATAATGGCATTGGCATTGAGTTCGGAATTTGACCAGAAGTTTGTAACGTAGCTTGAAAGAGTCACCATGGGGCCAGGTCTTAAATGGTTTATATAATTAACCCAGTGTAGCAACTTGCTTTCTGGCTGTGTGAAAAACTTATACGCAAACTTGCAGCCAAATACCATCTCAAACATCATCTCAAAATTGCCGCAAATTTTCATCAACACCATGACGACAATTGGTTTGAAAGACGAGTTGGAGCTGCTAAGCGTTCATCTGAAACAGACTTTCAGAAAGCCTGGCTGGCCACCGTATACCCTACCTTCAGCGCAGGCAATTGGGCGCGATGTCAGCCTATTTTTGACTACGTTTAGCACACAGTACACCACGGATATTTACCATGATGAACTGCTGTAAACATGCCCGTTAGCGTGAGCGGCGCGATGACACCACGATGCCGCCGACGATCAGGGCAAACGCGATCACGTGATACAGATGCGGTAGTTCGCCCAGAAACGCCGATGACATGAGCGCCGCAAACAGCGGCGTGAGATTGCTAAAAAAACTTGCCACACTCGGCCCGGCGCGCTGCACGCCGGCGCCCCAGCAGCGAAAAGCGATAATCGCAGGGCCCACCGCAACGAATACCAGCGCCGCCGCCAGCGGCCAGCTCCAGATAATAACGGGGGCTGTCAATGTCCATTCGCCGGCGGCAAACAGACCCGACCAGAGCACACCGAAACTCACCTGCGCCAGCAAAAATGCCGCCCAGTTACCACGGATAGCGATGGGGTCTTTGGGCTGTGTCAGTAGCCAGCTATAAAAAGACCAGGCAATAGCAGCGCAGAGCATGAAAATGTCGCCTACCACCAGATGAAACGCCAGCAATTGCTGCCAGTCGCCACGGCTTAATACCAGCAGCACGCCGGCAATCGACAGCACCGCACCGGCGATTTGTTGGCGTGCCACCTTCAGGCCAAAAAACCAATGCCCTACCAGCAGCATCCACACCGGCATGCTTGCCGCCACCAGGGTGACATTAATCGGCGTCGAGCTTTGCAGCGCCAGATACTGCAAGGCATTGTAAAGCCCGATCCCGAGCAAACCCAGCAAGGCAAAACGCCGCCGGTGCGCCCATAAGCCGCTGCCCTGACGGAAAATGGCCGGGCCCATCGGTAGCAAAATAAGGAAGGCGATTGCCCAGCGGAAAAAATTTAAAGTGACCGGTGGCACCAGCTCATGCACGACACGCCCGACGATAGCGTTGCCAGCCCATAACAGAGGCGGGATCGTCAACAGCAATGCGGTCGAAGGAGAGATTTTTTGGGTCATTATTTTTACTTCACGATTTGCATCATGATTTGCGTCATGATTTGCGCCATGATCTTCGTCAAAAGCTTGGCAGGCTAAGTTACCACTTACTCAGGATGACGATAATCGCTCTCTATCCAGGCGCTGGCACTGGCTTTACTCAGCTTAAAACCGGCCGATACGCGCACTTGCGCCAGTTCGGCGTTGTCGGCATCGTGCGCGCTCAGTATCGCGTAAGGGTTCTCTTCATCCGGCACGATATCGAGGTTAACACGGATGTCAGCACTTTCCAGGCTGACGAAAAGCGTCTTATGCAAAATTGCATGCAGTTGCTGCTCATGCCGGCGCAATACCTCGGAGGCGGTTTTTACCAGCGTACGAAAAGCGTTGGCATCGAGCGGCTTAGGATTTTTTTTATCGCGCCCCATAGTCCAGGGGCCAACCAGCGCCGGTTCGGGTTCGCCGTCTTTCATCATGGCCACCGCCCAGCCCTCGTCATCTTCATTCTTGATCACGCGCGCCGTCCAGCCCTTGTCCACCCACAGCCGGGGTTCCTGAATTTTTATTTCCTCGTCCGGCATGCTTATGTCGATGTCTGCGGATGCCGCATCAGATACCGCATCAGACAAATTGGTGGGAAGCTCAGACAAAATGGGGGAAGTGCTGGACATTACTGCTTTCGGGTAGGGAACTAAGCGCGCAGTATACCGCAGTCAGCATCCGCCGATTTGCCGGGAGAATTTACTCCGGCGATAAGCGCAAGCCAGGCCAGCGCCGCGCGCAGACCTGGCTGCAAGAGGTGCGGGCATAAAAAAACCGACCTGATCCGGGTCGGTTTTTTATCGTGCGATGTTACCGTGTGGTGTTACCTTGCGATGCGGGCTTACACCAAAAATGCCAGGACATTATTTAACAGGAGTCGCGGCTTTGACTTCTGCTGCCGGCGCTGCCGCTTTTACTTTTGCATGTTTTTTTGGTGCTTTTTTATGCGCTGATTTCGCTGGTTTTGCTGCTGTCGCTTGCGACGCTACCGGCGCTACCGGCGCTGCAACAGCGGCGGGTGCGGCTGCCGGACTGGCAGTGGCCGCAGCTGGCATGGTCGCTGGCATAGCTGCTGGTTTGGCAGGCGTCTGCGCAAATGCTGTACCCATGGCAAAAGTCGTGGCGATCAAAGTGGCGATTAGCTTGTTCATGATTTAATCCTGTTCTGTATTCAGTTGGTCATCGTAGACAAACTCTACGTACTCCATTAACGCAACCTTGTTTGCCGGCGTTGACACGAACATGACACGACCATGAAATATGTTAATCACGGCCAATCGATCTCAGTGTTTACGCGGCTTGATAGAAACAGCGGCCACAGACATGCTGATAGCGTTCGTTGCCGCCGATATCGACTTGTTCACCGGTGGTGATGCGTTTGCCCTGTTCATCCAGGCGAATATTCATCGTGGCTTTTTTACCGCAGGCACAGATATTTTTTAGCTCTTCAATATCGTCTGCCAGCGCCAGCAAATAAGCCGAACCCGGAAACGGGTCGCCGATAAAATCGCTGCGCAAACCATAACAAATCACCGGCACGCCGTGTACTTGCGCCAGCTGGTGCAATTGTTTCACCTGGCCGGCAGTCAAAAATTGCGCCTCATCGACCAGCACGCAACTGACCTTCGGTATCTGCTGCAAGAAGTTAACATCGGCATCAAATACCTCCGCCGCGCGTTGCGGTCCGAGTCGCGACGTGACCTTACCGGCACCATAACGGTTGTCGATGGCAGCCGTGTACAACAGCACTTGTTGCCCTTGCTCTTCGTAGTTATGTGCTGCCTGTAACAGCGCCGTGGATTTGCCGGCGTTCATGGCCGAATATCTGAAATAAAGTTTTGCCACTGCCTACCTTTGGTGAATTGTTTGCTGCCGCTGAACGACTCAAGCTAGTTGTAAATTCAGCTGTGTTTTCCACTAGATTTATAACTAAATTTTCAGCTGAAAACAAATTGATAAATAATTAAAATCGACAGTATATAGGGGCGATGCGGTGAAATTTCAAGATCTTGAAATGTGCGTAGCGGTATCCCATATCGGTATCAGCAGATGCTCAAATGAGGTCTGCCACTAAGTTGTTTAGTCATACTATTTTTACCATATCGCTTCAATTTAAAAGGATATCACCATGCGTCAATTTGATTTCGCCCCACTGAACCGTTCCGCGATCGGCTTTGATCGTTTAGCCCAGTTATTTAACGAAGCACAAAGAGCGGAAGCGGCACCAAGCTACCCGCCTTACAACATCGAATTAATCGCGGAAGACCAATACCGCATCAGCATGGCGCTGGCCGGCTTTGAGCGTTCGGAACTGGAAATAGAAAGCGAGCGCGACCTGCTAAAAATTGTCGGCCGTAAGCAGAAAACGGAATCCACCGGTAATTTTCTACACCGCGGGATTGCGGCGCGGGATTTTGAGCACAGCTTCCGTCTGGCCGACCATGTCAAAGTCATCAGTGCCAGGCTCGACAACGGACTGCTTAATATTGAACTGATACGCGAAGTGCCGGAGGCATATAAGCCGCGCAAGATTGCGATTGATGGCGACAATCTGCAACTGGTGCAACAGGCTAACGCAACGCAGGAACGTCAGGCGGCATAACTATTACTGACGCGCCAATGAAGAATAAAAAAACGCGAAACTACAATAGTCTCGCGTTTTTTTGCTTTTTTAATCCGGGCCCCACTGATTTGAGCAGGCTGCTGATCGATTTATCGCACTAAGTTATGCAAACCTACTTCGCGGATATCTTTGGTGCCCGTGAGCGCCATACTGACATCGAGTTCTTTTTGCAAAATATCGAGCATTTTTGTCACGCCGGCTTCACCCATGGCACCCAGGCCATACAAGAAGGCACGCCCCACCAGGCTGCCTTTGGCGCCCAGGGCGCTGGCTTTTAAAATATCTTGTCCGGTACGGATACCACCATCGAACCAGACTTCGGTCTGATGCCCCACCGCGTCCACAATTGCCGGCAAGGCCTGTATCGACGATATAGCGCCGTCTAACTGACGGCCACCGTGGTTACTGACGACAATGGCATCGGCTCCGGCGGCTAGCGCAAGTCTGGCGTCCTCCACATCGAGTATGCCTTTTAAAATCAGCTTACCGCCCCACTCTTTTTTGATCCAGGCGACGTCATCCCAGGATAAGGTCGGGTCAAACTGGCTGGCGGTCCACTGGCTTAAGGTGACGATGCCGCTGCCGCCTTTGACATGGCCGGCCAGATTGCCAAAGGT
>JBBQNW010000151.1:0-6602 GCA_038330335.1 Burkholderiales bacterium
CTAAAGCGTTCGGCAAAGCGTTCTTTGGAACCCAGCAAACCCGGATTAATAAAGCGAAACAGATTCCATAATTCGCCCAGATGGTTTTCTACCGGGGTGCCGCTGGCGATCATTTTAAAATCGGCAGTCAGTGCCATCGCGGCCTGGCTACGTTTGGTGGCCGCATTCTTGATCACCTGCGCTTCATCGAGCACCACGCTATGCCAGTGCTGACCGCTAAAACTTTCGGCATCGGACTGCAACATGCCGTAGCTGGCGATCACGATGTCAAACGGCCCCAAATCGGCCAGCGAACGGTTGCTATGATAGGCGCGCACCTTCAGGGTGGGCGCAAAACGGGCGACTTCGGCTTGCCAGTTCATCGCCACCGAGATCGGTGCTACCACCAGTGCCGGGCCGTTCGGTGCACGGTCTAACAATAAGGCTAGCGCCTGTACGGTTTTGCCCAGCCCCATATCATCTGCCAGAAAGGCGCCGACGCCCCAGTGCGCCAGTCTGGCCAGCCATTGGTAACCTTCCAGCTGGTAATCGCGCAATTCTGCCTGCAAGGTCGATGGGACTACCGGGATAAAATCGGCTAAGGTATCGAGTTTATGCACTTGCTCACGCCAGGCGCTATCGGCTTGCAGTTCGCCCACTTCGGCCGCCAGTTCGGCCAGTGCCGGGGCTGCCAGCGGATTAATCCGTACGCCGTCTTTGCCGACCGGCTCGCCCAGCGCGCGCAATTCATCGAGGCGTTTGCGGAAATTATCGGTCAGCGCTAAATAATCATTGTCGCCCAGTTTCAGGAAGCGTCCGGAGGCGCCCTCGGCCAGCTGCATCAGTTCGCGCAGCGCCAGCACACGGCCATCGTCCAGCGTAATTTCACCGCCGGCGACAAACCATTCCCCTTGTTTTTTAATCGTCAGACGCATTTGCGCCAGCGACCGGTTGCCCTTCAGGCGGAAGCGCTCACCCTCGGGCCAGACCAATTGCAGCATCCCTTCCGGCAGCGCTTTGAGCTGACTTAACAGCTCCAGACACAGTTCCGGATGCTGTAATTCCCATTCCTGGCCGTTTTCTTCTGCCTCGGCAAACGCCGGGCAGGCGGCGAGCACTTGCTTGACCCGTCGCGCTTCTTCCTTCAGATTTCGGCTGGCCTGGACGGCGCTACCACCTTGTTCACCCAATACATTGGCCGCCCCTTTACCGGGTGGAAACCAGCCGCCATCTGCCAGCGGGCGCACCAGCAATTGCAGGCGCAAACCGGCTTGCAGCGGCAGCAGATGGGCGAACAAGGTGGTGTCGGCATCAATTGTGGTGATATGCGCTGCCAGCTCCGGCAAATCGGAATGGATCGCCAGATGCGGGGCAATCGCAGCAATAACATCGACCAATTGCGCCTTGGCAATGACAGGCACGGTTAAACCCGCGCCCAGGATGCCAGCAATCTGTTTGATTTCGGGGCTGGACGCATATACCGCCAGCCGGGTCGGAGTTTCTTTCAGCCAGATCACCGATTCGTCGGTTTTGATGGCAGGATAAAGCTGCAGACTGATCAGGCCGCCCTTTTCTTTCAGTTGCAAGGCGATATCACCTTTCACGATATCGATACGAACATCGGGGGCATCGTGCCAAAATACTGCCGGATGCCCGACCAGATGCGGCAAGGCTTTTTCACCCTGCAGTTCATACTCGCTACCGCCGTAATAATTATCAAAGGTTTTACGTACACAGCTAGCCAGACGCTTATCCTGCTCACTCATGCCGGGCAAGCTCTCTTGTTCTTGCGCCAGACGCTTTAAGGCGATAGCGCGGCCTTTGCTCCAGACCCCTTTAGCACTGCGTTTTTGCTCGCGCGGATCAAGCTGAATCTGGCCCGGATGAATCTCCAGCAGCCAGGCAATGCGCACCTCGCTCGCGTTCACCCCCACCAGCGGCACACCCGGTTTCATTTGCGCCAGAGCGCTCAAGGCGCGTTGCCAGGTTTCCTCCCGGTGCAAGGCGTTAATTAATGGTTTGAGCTGATGCTCGGCATGCCAGTTGCCCAACAGCGCCGCCTCGTCATATTGCTGATGCAAGATCACATCAAACTCGGCGGCCAGCCAATGGTAGCCGGCTTGCATGGTGTGAGTACGCATCTGCAGCATTTTGCTGCGCATTTTTTCATTCTTCGGAAGCTCTTTCCAGTACATGGCCAGACCTTCGAACAGCACTTCGGCATCGCGATCGGCGCGCACCGGCAGCTGCAGACTGACCAGCGGCACGCCTTGTGCCAGATGATTGACCAATCCCTGCAAATGCATATAAGTATACGCATGCTGTTGTTTGACACCTTCATCAACCTGCTCTTTGGCGCGCTTTAAACTGGCGGCATCATTTTTTGCCACCGCCGCCACGGTATACAGCAAGCCCAGCAGATCGGGGATAAACAGCTTGCGCTTACCGCTCTGCATTTTCAGCGCCTTCATATACAGTTCGGTAAGCTCAAGCGCAAGCTTAAAATCGCCTTTCAGTACCGCCATCGCCAGCAAAGCTTCAGGCTGCAACAAGGACGGTAGCTTTTTCTGAAACAAGGCCAGGCGCGGGAAATCGCCACGCAATAGTGCCTGCATGCATAACAGAGAGGGCAGCATTGGCGAGGCCGCCATCAGTGCTTCGCCATGCATGCACACATAACGATAAGCAACAACACTATCGTCAAGAAACCAGTTGGCATGCGAAAACAGATCGGTCAGCAGGATTGATTGCGCCCGGATCTCGAGGCTGGAAAACAGCGCGATACCATCGTCATTGGAAAAAAATTCTGGGCCCGGCAGTAAGAGTTCATTGTTAGGCACGTTCAGGAATTTTTCGCGCCATTCCAAAATCTGTTCCGGTGCCGCAGCGAATACCGAAAACAGGATCTCGCGCCGGCAAAACGCGGCGTTAAATGGTTTCCACAGCTTGTATTCGCCATGCCGTTTCAGTAAATCACGCACACTGGCGATCCAGGTCTTAAGCCCGCCACTATTTTGCAAATGCAGTAAAACAGGCATGCGAAGATCTTCGCGCAGGACATAACCGAGGCCAATTTCCTGACGCACCAGCAAATTTTTGCACAATTGAGTCAGGCAAACTTTGATATGGGCAAGATCAAAAATGGCGGCGCTGACGGTTTTCTGGCTACGGCTATGCAGCAGTTCCGTCAAGGCGCTCTGATTGAGCGGTGCCTCGAACAAGGCCATGGCATACATCAGTGCAAATTCGTCGGCAGAGTTAGCGGAGAGATCAAAGAGGTCGGGCATAAAGTGAGCGTATTTCTGACTGAAATGGTAATAAATTGACGGTGGCAAAATTGCTGATGATTGGTTTGCGAGCGGCTGGCAAGCGGTTGGCATTGGCCCGCACGCATCGCAAAAAAAATGGCTATCAATTCTAATCGATAAAGGCCGCAGCCATGGCCGGCATTTGTGATGCTGCAAGCCAACATTCTTGTAAGCTGTCGCCAGGTATCAGCAAAAAGCCTGATAGGCAAAACACGTTGATAAGGCGTCTGTCATGGCAACAGCGTTTAACTGTCAAGACCCGCTCTTGCCGGCCTCTTATGATTCACCCCGGTTCACCCCCATTCATCCCCATTCATCCCCATTCATCCCCATTCATCCCGGCTCATCCTCACTACTCTTCAGTCATCCAGAAAAATACCGTGGTCAGGCGTTTTTCGCGTAACTCTTGCCCGAAATAAGCGGTGGCACAATGTACGATATTCGCTTTATACAGAATCATGCGATTAAACACATTGTCGATACGCAGGTCTTCATACCAGGCTTGCAGCGGTAAGCTGCGTACCTTAAGGGCATCGACCAGATTCGCGTGGGGTGCAGTCACCATATTGCCGCCGATGGCACCATTCGGATAACGCAAGCGACAAAAGCTGGTACCTGAATCTGGCGCCGGCTTCGGGCTGAGATAAATGACGCAGGCATAACGACACAGGCGCCGGCTATCGGTATGCGGGTGCGGGCTACTTTCTTTGCCACCGACCAATTGGGCGACATTGCAATCGAGTCGCAGGCCGCCTGGCACTTGCTCTACCCATAGTTGATCCTTCCCTATCAGCGACTTGACCAGGTTTTCCAGGCCAGCCAATTCGGTCTGATCTAAGGCACCGTGAAAACGCATACCCGGCCAGCTTTCTGGCTGGTAAGGCGCGCCGTATTCCCAGTTCGGCTGGCGAAAACAGCGCTCGGCAATCGCTGCGGCGTTGGGTAGCACCTGATCGACGACCCAGTAATTTTTCCCGTGCTCCAGCTTTTCATAAGCGAGCGTCGGCGCACCTGGCAGTATGGATGGCAAAACAACACCGGAAGCGGGCAATGGCAACATGAGCGAACCTGTCTTGGTGAATTTGAAAACAAAAGGTCAGTACAAGCAGCAAACAAAACTCTGAAGTATCTCTGCATCGTGTCATCTTAGTCAATAAAGGATTCTACCTGGCATTTTTAAGCTGATTCGCGATTACATCGGTTGCTCATCAGCGCGCGGTCTGCAAGCGAAAAGCTTAGGCCAGCCGCTAATCCGAAATAGAAGCAGAAAACCATCGCACCTCAGGCTTTAAAATACCCGCCGCATCAGGATAATGAAGTCAGTTCCATCGGTCCGGGCAGTGCCGCCATCATGCGCGTTACTGACTCTGCCGATAATCGATCCAGGAACGCGCTCCATTATTCATACCGTCAGTCGCGCCTGCGACTTGTTAGCTTATAAATAGGGAGACAGATCGTGATGCTAACGGAGGCGAAGAGGAAAACCATGTTGAATGAACGCGAAGCGGAGAGCTGCTACTTAGGTCAATTTATTCCCCTGCACTACCACCATAATATGCTGATGGACAGTAATCGCATGCAAGGCTTTAAGGCGGCTATTGAGCACGTGGTTTTCCCCGGAGCGAAGGTGCTGGAACTAGGTGGCGGTACCGGTGTGCTGTCGTGGTTTGCCGCAGCCAAGGCCGAAAAAGTCTGGTGCGTAGAATTTAACCCGGATATGGTGAACGAAGCCAACCGTTTGCTGGCGCAAAATACTAACGGCCATAAAGTCGAAGTCGTGCATGCCGATGCCTTTGAATATCTGCCACCGGAGCCGGTCGATATCGTCATCTGCGAAATGATTCATGTTGCAATGCTGCGTGAAAAACTGGTAGAAGTGATCGATAATTTTAAGCTGCGTTATCTGGAAAAATTTGGCGGCCCGCTACCGATTTTTATGCCGGAAGCCATCGTCATGGCAGTGCAACCCTTACAGCAAGATTACCAGTTCGAAGGCTATCACGCGCCCATCGTGCAGTTCCAGGAAACCACGGCGATCTATGAGGGCACCAGACTACTGGCGGAACCCAAGGTCTATAGCATCATTGATTTCACGCAGAAAATCGAGATGATGATTGCCTGGCAAGGCAGCTTCACCATTGCGGCGGACGGCAAACTCAACGCCTTGCGTTTTATCACGAAAAATATTCTATCCGTATTGCAGGCACAAGGAAGCACCATCGACTGGCTAAATCACTACATGGTGTTGCCGTTACCGGTAGCCATTGAGGTGCAGGCTGGCGATATTGTGGATGTCAGTTTCCGTTACCGTGCCGGTGCTTCTATTGCATCGCTGCAAAACGTTTTACAAGCGAGCATCAGACAAGCGGCAAATAGCCCTCATCTGGAAGACGCCATGATGGCGTAGGCAAAATGTCTGGCTAGGGTATCTACCTGCAATGGCAATTTTGCCATCGGCCCGGCACCAGTCCATAAAAAAAACCTCTGACAAAAATCCGAGGTTTTTTTATGAGGTTGCGGGATGCGGCGATTACAGCATGCGCGCCAGCAGTGCCTTGTCATATCTGGCGTCAAGCGGAATCCTTACCTTATGGCCGGCGCCACCGATCATCGTCAAAGGCAGATTGGCGGCGCTACGCATCTCGCCCAGAGTGACGATCTGGTTGCCGGAAGGGTGAATTATTTCGATCTGATCACCGACTGAAAAACGGTTTTTCACTTCAACTTCGGCCCAGCCATCTTGTACCCCGAGCACTTGCCCGACGTATTGGCTGCGATGCGCCTTGGACACGCCTTCCATGTAATTCTGATGCTCCTGAGTATGGTGACGTTGATAGAAACCATCGGTATAACCGCGGTTCGCCAGCCCATTTAACTCACCCAGTAAATTGACGTTAAACGGGCGCCCGGCAACCGCATCATCAATCGCCTGCCGGTACGCCTGCGCCGTGCGCGAAACGTAATACTGCGACTTGGTGCGCCCTTCTACCTTGAGCGAATCGATACCCATTTTAGTCAGACGCTCGACATGCTCGACCGCCCGCAAGTCTTTGGAATTCATAATATAGGTGCCGTGCTCGTCTTCCAGTATCGGCATAAATTGCCCCGGGCGCCCGGCTTCCTCAATCAGGTAAGGCCGGTCTGCCAGCGGGTGACGTGGCATGTCACCCATCGCAGAAAACGACTGATTGGCATCTTCCAGCGCTTGCTGATAATTCATTTTGATGGTTTCTACCGGAATGCGCGCCAAATCGCCGGTTTCGTTTTCAGTCGCGTTCTCGACCTTGTAATCCCAACGACACGAATTAGTACAAG
>JBBQNW010000152.1:0-6382 GCA_038330335.1 Burkholderiales bacterium
CAACATGTGCTGAAGTTTAATTTTTCCTTTAAAAACAATAATTTAAAACATAAAACATTATCGGAAAGCTACATACAAAAATCATTCAGCAAGTATTTGTCAAAATTATCGACATGGGAATCAGAAGATTTTTGGCGCAAAAATGACCACGATATTTACCGCGAATCAATATTTTTTTCAGAAAAATGCAGGGGTGACTTACGTCAAAGGAAATGATCGCTGGCTTTCTTCGCAAGCAATATCGACACCGCCCGATAACGCTATTCCCGCAAGCGCTTCAGGTGTCATGCCCAGATAATGCGCGACGTCACGCAACTGTATGCGTACCGAGCGTAAAGACTTTGGTCTGCTGCGTGTGTTTTCCATGACTCCATGATGAATCAATCAGCAGGTCGCCAGACCATCTCAGCGGCCAGCATGGTTAACACGGATTGCGCTCCGTTGAAAAAATTCGTCAATGGAACGCATAGAAAATGGAACGCATAGAAACCACGTTTGCCACACATTCGGAACGAAGCCCGCCTTTTCTTGCACTGCAAGAATGTTACTGCGGATATCATCAGGTAGCTGCGCCAGTTCCGGAACCGGAAAATCTGAAATGGCGACATTCATCATCGGCAAATTTCTATTGTCACTCTTTGTATTGTGATCGCTGCTTAATTGGTAAACTAAGTGGCACACTAAGTGACAAACTAAGCGAAAAACTAAACGGCAAACTGCAAGCGGTACAAATTGGCATACACGCCTTGCTGACTCAAGAGTTCAGCATGGGTACCTAATTCAACGATACGACCATCGACCAGCACCACGATACGGCTGGCACGTTCTATGGTGGAGAGCCGATGCGCAATGACCAGCGTGGTGCGCCCCAACATCAACTCATCCAGAGCGGCTTGCACAGCACGTTCAGATTCGCTATCGAGCGCAGAGGTGGCTTCATCCAGGATCAATATCGGCGCATTTTTGTAGATGGCCCTGGCAATTGCCAGACGCTGACGCTGGCCGCCGGATAAGCGCATGCCGTTGTCGCCGATCATGGTGTTCAAACCTTCCGGCATATCGCGTAACACATCGGTCAGATGGGCGGCCTGCACTGCCGCGGCGACTCTGGCCGGGTCCGGCTGTGCATCGCCATAGGCGATATTGGCAGTAATCGTGTCATCGAACAAAATCACGTTCTGGCCAACCATGGCAATCTGCTCACGCAGGCTAGCTAACGAGATGTCTTGCAGCGATTGCCCGTCAAGCAAAATGTCGCCGCTGTCCGGCAGATAAAAGCGCGGCACCAGGTTGACCAGAGAAGTCTTGCCGCCACCCGACATGCCGACCAGGGCAATGGTCTCGCCCGGTTGTATGCACAGGTTAATATCGCTCAAGGCCTCCTGCTCTTGCCCCGGATAGCTAAAATGCGTTGCGACAAATTCCAGCTTGCCCTGTGCCCTGCCGGTCAGAATATGGCCGCTATCCTGCTCACTCTGGGCATCTATCATGCCAAACACCGACTCGGATGCGGCCAGGCCGCGTTGCAAAGGGCCATTCAAATCGGCCAGACGCTTTAAGGGTGTCAGCAACATCATCATGGCAGTAATAAATTTAACGAAATCGCCCACGGTCGTGGTATCGCTTTTCGCTTGTGCCACCGCCAGCATGATCACGATAGCCACCGCCACGGAGGCCAGAATCTGGGTTACGGGTGTGGTAGAAGCCACTGCCACCGTGGTTTTCATGGTGTAACCGGCGAGTTTTTCATTTTTGGCATCGAAGCGTTTTTGTTCGTAGTGCTGGCCGCCGAAAATACGAATCACCTGATGCGCCCGGGTAGTTTCTTCTATCACCTGAGTCAGTTCACCATTCACCTCAAGCTGGTTCTGATTGAGTTTGCGCAGGCGTTTACTGACACCCCGCACCAGCGCTGCCATCGCCGGAATCAACACGATAGTGACCAGCGTCAGACGCCAGTTCACCCACAACAGATACGACATCAGGACGATGACAGTGAGCGTGTCGCGAAACAATGTCGTCATAGAAACCTTGACCATATCGACGATTTGCTGCGCTTCGAACATGATGGTGTTAATGATCCGACCGCTCGATTCTGAATGATAAAACTGTACCGGCACACTGAGTATTTTGGCAAAAATCTTTGCCCGCAAATCATTGAGCAAGCGGGTCGAGACCCAAGTCATCAAGTAACTGGTGATAAAGGTACAGATACCGCGCAGCACAAAAATACCGACGATAGCAACCGGCACTTTCCACAAAGGCAAATTGGTATGTTCACCTTTGAAGCCATGATCGAGTAAATACCCAAACACATGCGGGAACATGACCTCAGTGAGCGCCGTGCCCAACATGGTCAGCAGTGTAATCAACAGCCGCTGGCGATACTGGCGGATAGACACCCACAAGCGTTGAAAGGTGGCGATCGTCAATGTATTCATTGCTTCCTATCTTTATTCTTTATTCGTTTTATTCGTATTTCAAAGCAGCAAAGCATCAATGCAGCGACGCAGCAACGCGGTACCCATGCGCCTTGCAGCACGAAAAGAGCTGGAAAGGCGCATGAATGCTGCACTATCTCATTGATTTTTTTTTGTCACACCCGCCAGCGGTATCGCCAGCAAGATCATAAATGCCATGCCGAACAAGCCGTCGCGCAAGATGGCATTGAACATGCCGCCAAGCATCATCGCCAGCCCCAGCATCGCCAGCAACATAGCACGCTCTTCATGCGGTGTGCCCAACATTTGTCGGGCGACAACCAGTTGCCGGCCCCAGATCCACAAAAGTGCCAGCAGACCGACCACACCCAGTTCAGTGGTATATAGCAAGTAGTCGTTATGCGGGGTCGTCATGGTTTCGCTCATCATGCCTTTGGCGCGGGTCTGGTACAGCGACAACCAGTTGGCGATGCCATGGCCCAGCCAGGGCTTTTCGGCGATGATGTGGCCGGTGATCTGGTAAATTTCTAGCCGCATGCCATCTTCACCGATTTTTTTACCTGCATTAAAATCACGAATCTGATGAACGGTACAGACTGCGCGCCGGAGTAATATTTTGGCTGGATTCAGATGCTGCACATTCACCATGTCTGTCGTGATGCAGGTAGTCGGTGCAGGTAAGGCAGCAACATAACTGATTCCCCCCACCAGTGCCGCCAGCAGCAGCAGCAAGGGGATCAGGCGCCGCCAGGTCAGGCTAAAATTGCGAAACACGAACATCGTACACAACAGCACAAAAAGTAAGCTGGCGGTACGGGTTTTCGCCAGCAGCAGCAAGGCCAGAGCCACATACAGCAAAGCCAGACCACGCCAGAACGGATGATCCTGATGCCAGCGCCAGGCATGTAGCATCCAGCCGGCAGCGATCGCCAGCAAAATACCCAGCAAGATAGATTTATTGCCGCCATACACGACATAACTACGGAACAAGGTATGGTCGGGCAAGACATGCAGCACGTTCAGATAGAACAAGGTAGCGGCATAAATGGCACCGGCAAAAAACGTCAGCTGGGCTTTTTGCTGCCATGTTTGTTGTCCAGCCGCCGGGGCTACCCCGTTTCCTACGGCCAAAAAAGGCAACAAAAACAGATAAGTTTGGTAATGCCAGAAACCTGGCCAGAACTCTGTTTGCGTGCGCTCTTGCAACATAGCGACCAGAATACTCAGCGCGCTCAGCGCCAGTATCGGCAACAACATCGGGCTGGCAACAATGCGCCGCCACTTTTGCCCATAGTCACCAGAAACAATCAAACTAAGAGCAAACAGCAATACCCCCAGATACATCAGGCCGACCGGAAAAAACAGGCTCAGCGGGAGCCAGGTCAGCACCTGCTGCGGTAATACGGCGCGCCAGGAGGCTGACGCGATGGTCGTGTCGGGCTGCAACTTTAAAAGTGTCGATGGCATAGGTCAGTTATTTAGGCAAATTTAAGCATATTCAATCTGCACGTTTTTAGGTCCCAGCCAGTCGCCGAGTTTTTTTCGCAGATTGTCATCCGGATTCACCCGCCATTGGTCCGCCAGGTACAGCTCGGCACTGGCCTGTGTATTTTGATAACGGATCAGCACCGGGCAACCGTCTTGGTTCAGATGCTGTTTGAGTATCTCGGCCAAGGTCGTCGTATCGACTTCAGCAGAAAGTTTAATACGCAAACCCTGCGAAAACTGCACCCGGGCGCGGCCAATGTCCATGACTTTTTCGGCCGTAATGCGCAAGCCGCCAGAGAAGCGGTCTTCCGAGACTTTGCCCATCACCGCGAGAAATTCATCTTCTTTAAAAAGATTTTTAAATTCATCAGCCAGTTCGCTGTATACCGTCACGTCCACCGTGGCGGTGCCGTCATCGAGAGTGACGATCAAAATTTTCCCGCGCTGCGTCATCTGCGTGCGGACACCCGAGATCACACCGCCCAGTAAGCGTAAATCGCGCGAAGGGTCGAGCTTGGCCAATGTGGTCTTCACAAACTGCCGCACTTCCGGCGCGTAAGCATCAAACAAGTGGCCAGAAAAATAAAAGCCCAGCGCCAGCTTTTCTTCCAGCAGGCGCTGGCGGTCGGACCAGACTTCGGCCTTGATATAGTCGGGTGGCGGGATCATGTCATCGTCGTCACCAAACAGGCTGACCTGGTTGGCCGCCGCCTCTGCCTGCAATGCCGCTTCCATCGCATAATCGACGGTGGCCAGCAAGACCGCGCGGTCTTGCTTAAGGCAATCCATGGCACCCGAACGGATCAAAGATTCTATCGTACGCCGGTTGACCTGGCGCTTATCGATGCGTTTGCAGAAATCAAACAGATTCAAGAACGGGCCGCCGCTGTTGCGCGCGGCCACTAAGCTTTCAATGGCGTTCTGCCCCGAACCCTTGACCGCGCCCAGACCATAGCGCACCTGTGTGGCTTTTTTACCTGGCTCACCGACCGGCATGAAACGGTAATCGGATTGATTGATGTCCGGTGCCAGCATTTTTAGCTTGCAGATATCAATCGCGTCTTCGACCAAAATTTTAACTTTTTCGGTGTCATCCATCGCCAGCGACATATTCGCGGCCATAAAGGCAGCCGGATGATGCGCCTTCAGATAAGCCGTGTGATATGACAGCAAAGCATAGGCGGCGGCATGGGATTTATTAAACCCGTAACCGGCGAATTTTTCCATCAGATCGAAAATTTCGTCGGCCTTTTGCTCGCTCAGACCGTCTTTGGCGGCACCGTCGCGGAAAATCTGACGATGCTCGGCCATCTCTTCGGCCTTCTTTTTACCCATGGCACGGCGCAGCATATCGGCACCGCCCAGCGAGTAACCACCGACCACCTGCGCCATCTGCATCACCTGCTCCTGATACACCATGATGCCGTAGGTTTCGGACAAAATGCCTTCAGTACGCGGATCGGGGTAATCAAATTTTTCGCCGTGCTTACGCTTGCAAAAATCCGGAATCAAATCCATAGGGCCAGGGCGATACAGCGCCACCAGCGCAATAATGTCTTCGAAGCGATCGGGGCGCGCATCTTTCAGCATGCCTTGCATGCCGCGGCTTTCCAGCTGAAATACGGCCACCGTTTTGGCCTTGGTCAGCAATTCATACGAGGCGCGGTCGTCCAGCGGCAATTTGGCGAGATCAAAATCTGCCTGGGTCGGATCAAGCATCTTGATATAGCGCACCGCCCGGTCGAGAATGGTTAGCGTGGTCAAGCCCAAAAAGTCGAACTTCACCAAGCCGACGGCTTCCACGTCATCTTTATCGTATTGCGAAACCACACCGGAATCGCCGCCCTGAGTGTACAAAGGGCAAAAATCAGTCAGCTTACCCGGTGCAATCAGCACCCCGCCGGCATGCATACCGATATTGCGAGTAATGCCTTCTACCTGCTGCGCCAGGTCAAGCAGGGTTTTGACTTCTTCTTCGTTTTCCTGGCGCTCGCCCAGCAGCGGCTCTTCGATGATGGCCTCGGCAATCGTGACTTGCTTACCCGGTTTAAACGGGATCAGTTTAGAGATGCCATCGCAAAACATATAACCAAAATCGAGCACCCGACCAACGTCGCGAATCGCGCCTTTGGCTGCCATGGTACCGAAAGTGGCAATCTGCGACACCGCTTCTTTCCCATAACGGTCCTTCACGTATTGAATCACCCGGTCGCGCCCTTCCTGACAGAAATCAATATCGAAATCGGGCATGGAAACGCGTTCAGGATTTAGAAAACGCTCAAACAGCAAGTTGTACTGCAAGGGGTCAAGATCGGTAATGAGCAGCGAGTAAGCCACCAGTGAACCCGCACCTGAACCGCGACCCAGGCCAACCGGCACCCCATTGTTTTTTTGGCGCAGAAAAAAAAAAAAAAACAAAAACAAAAAAAAAAGGAAAAACCAAAATCAAGGCA
>JBBQNW010000153.1:0-6266 GCA_038330335.1 Burkholderiales bacterium
CAGGTCGATCCCATCAAAGCTAATCGTCGCCCCGCTAACATAGGCGGTACTCGGCACAACAATGGCACCAGTAGTCTTGTTGGTGACAGTAAAGTTGGCAGCCGTGGCATCAAAACTAACGTCGTAATTATTCCCGGTTAAGCTACCCGAAGTGGCCGCATTGATCGTCGTCGTTGCTACTGTCTGGCCGGTATTGGAAGGGTTAGCAACGGTATTAAACTGGCTGTTCGAGGTTCTGATATTACCAAACATAGCAGAACCAACATCACTTAAAGGAAGTTGGCGGGACGTATCTACCTGCAGATATCGCTGTCCCTGATCGCCATTGTAGGTTGCACCGCCCTGAGTTTGCGTATACGGTGCAACGGTCGAGGAAAATCCTGAAAAAAGATAAGCCTCGGTTCCGTCTGTTGCATTTGCCGAACCGAGCAACTGTCCTAAATCACCTTGTAATTCATTCGCGATGTAACCACGCTCCGTGTCGGTCAAGATGCCGCTACCGGCGCTGACTATCCGCGTTTTTATATTTTGCATGGCTGTAGTGACGTCGCCCAAAATACTTTCAGCCATGCTCAGGCTGTTATTCGCACTTTTCCGATTGACCGCATACTGACTATTCACCGCGTCAGACTGCGTAATGACAAGAGCACGGGCCGCCCCGACCGGGTCATCAGAAGGCGTTAAAATTCTACGTTGCGATGCAATTTGTTGCTGTGTCCGATTCAGACCAACCTGGAGGTCGCTAATTCTGGTGCCAGCAGTTTCGTAAATGGAGCTTGTACTGATACGCATAATGAGAACCTTATCTTCCTATTGTCAATAAGACATCAAACAACTGACTGGCAATTTGCATCAGTTTTCCGGCAGCCTGGTAGGCTTGCTGATAACGAAGTAAATTGGCAGCTTCTTCATCTAAATTGACGCCGGATTCAGATTGCTGCGCCTGCACCGCCTGGGCTAACAACTTTGTTTCCGACGTATTGGTTATTTCGACTTCATGCGTTTTGTTTCCGACAAGGCTAACGAATTGAGCATAAGCACCTTGAAAGCTGGTGGAACTACCGACCAGAGTATTCGCCGTTTGCAATTTAGCCAGCAATAAAGCATTGCGATTATCGCCGGATCCGCCCGGATTTTGGCTGATATTAAATACGTCGCCATTTGCAGGCGCGCCGGACAAAGTAAAGCTCACGCCTTGATAACTGATCTTTGCGCCCTCAACATACGGCACTGCTGTACCCGCTGGATAGGTGGTCGATGCAGTACCGTTAGTCACGGTAACATTGGCACCGGCAGGACAACCGCTCAAGGTTTTTGCCGCAGAATTATATGTCAGCGTCGCTGGCGTTAATGGCAGCGACGCGCTAATTGTGAACGTTTCACCTGCCAAAGGCTTGGTAGGGCTGTCTTGAACCACAAAACTGATACCGCTAAAACTGATCGTAGCGCCCGAGGCGTACGGTACTGTTGCTGGCGGTGGGTAATTGGTGGTCACTGCGCCAACTTTCACTGAGACGGAGGCGCCTGCTGGAAAGCCTGATAATGTGTCAGGCGCTGCAGCAAACGTCAAGGTCACAGGCGCAGCCAAAGTCGTGCCTCGGTAGCTATCGTCAACCACGGCTGGACTAATAGTCGCAGTCAAGGAAGTGCTCTTCGTCGCCACGAGAGAGTTAACCACTCCCGCTGTCACTTTTCCACTTCCGGTATTAGTACTCGGCGCGGTTGTCGACATAGCAGTACCTGCCGCAAGCTTTGACGAATCGCTTATTGCCATACTAAAATTACTCACCGCACTAGCGGTTGGACGAATCAGAAACTCATCGCCGGCGAGTGGAACTGCGGCAGCAGGTGGAGGGGATAAATTAAACGTCACCCCGTCAACCACTAAAGGCAAGGTTCCTGATGTGTGTGAAGTGCCGTCAGAGACACGCGTAATTTTATAGTTACCAGTAGCTAAATACTGCACCCGGTAATCACTGGTGGTTAGGGCACCGACATCTGAAATAGCGGCAGAGATGTTCGCCGTACTGGTATTGGCACTGCTTGGCGAAGAAACGGGGGTGCCGACATTAAAAAAGTCCCCCCCCGGGCTACCGTTAAGATCTTGGCCCAGCTTGTGCTGTTCGTTGACAACCGTAGCGAGTCCTATAGCCACCCGCCCCAGAGAATTTTGTGAAACATCAAGAGTATTCGACCGGAAACTGAACAACCCTCCGAGTTTCCCCCCGGATAAACTCGACTCAGGTATCTGTATAGAGGTGCCATTACTATTGTAGGCAACTTCAATTCGTGCTGGGTCGGTCAAAGAATTTGTCGCTTGCAGGGAATACGCTTTCTCGCCCAAAACCAGAGGCTGCCCGGTTCCCATAAAAACGTTTAATTTAGAACCTTGAGGAATAACCGAGATACTTGTCAGCTTACTAAGCTCGGTCACAAGATTATCACGCTGATCTAATAAATCGTTCGCAGAACCCCCTGTACTTTGTGCTTTTTCAATGGTTTGATTTAGGTCAGATAACTGGCTTGCATAACTATTGATAGAACCTATCGAATCCAGGATTTGGTTATTGACCCCATCACCCAGTTGGTCCAATCTGGCCTGCAAACCTTGCATTCTGGAAGTTAAGGCGGAACCGGATGACAACACGGATTGGCGGGCGGCAGCGCCGGCCGTACCATTAGGCGTCGTCGCCAAATTTTGAACCGCATTAAAAAAATCATTGATGGCGGGAGAAACGCCGGCACTGGTATCAGCGACAAGATTATTTATTTGCTGGATCTGACTGGAATACACATCAGCAAAATTTTTAGTCGATTGTGTCGTGTTAACCTGCTGGGAAACAAACTCGTTGTAAACGCGCCTGATTTCACTGACCTGAACACCTTGTCCAATATAATTACCACCGAGATTTTGTGGCGAGGCAGCAGTTTGCAACAATGTTTGCCGGTTATACCCGGGGGTTGACGCGTTCGCAATATTGTGACCGGTTGTGGCGATACCCAGCTGCGCAGCAGCGAGGGCACTTTGCCCGATACCTAATATACTGGAGCCCATAATTAAACCTATTCACTCTATTTACTTTATTGACTTCAACTTGCCGGACACGCCCATACTAGATTAACGGGGCTGAAACCGAAAACTTTAATGGACGTGCTGTATCGGCGGTATTCAGATTAAACGGATAATGTCTGTTTAATAATTTTCGATAACTTGTTGGCATATTGCGGGTCGGTAGCATAACCGGCTTTTTGCAATCCATGCGCAAAGCTGGTCGCGTCTTTCGCATTCGCAATTACGCTCTCATAGCGCGGGTTACGTGTGAGTAGCTTGGCATAATCCTTGAAAGCATCGCTGTAGGAGTCGTAGGCTTTAAATTTTTGAACTTTGTGCATCGCAACCCCGTTAACGTACTCGGTAGTGAGCGCATCGACGGTCTTCCCTTTCCAGTTACCCGTCGCTTTGACACCAAAAATATTATGACTGGCAGAGCCGTCGACCGTTTTAATTTCATGACGGCCCCATCCACTTTCCAGCGCGGCCTGACCAAGCATAAACTTTGCCGGAATACCCGTTTCAAGACTTGCCTGTTCTGCATGCGCAGACAATTTCAATTGAAACTCTTTTACATGATTTGGCACGGCTTTGCCTGTTGCTGCCGGGCTTTTTATCTGCGATTCAAAACCTGACTGAGCCAGATATGACCCTATACCGTTCGCGTTTTTCTGCTCTAGCGTAACGCCATTGCCTGCCAATGGGTCGTTTTGAAGAATCTGATTCGTCGCATTATTTGATAGCTGCCGCACTAATGCATCGGCCAGACCGATACCACGGCTAGACATATTTTGTGACAATTGCTGATCGAGCATAGACGTATACATCCGGCTCTGCTCATTTTCAAAAGGGCTATCCTTGCTCTCTGCCTGACGCATTGATTTGAGCATCATATTCATAAATAATGCCTCGAACTGCTTGGCAGCAGCTTTCAGGGAATCGGGCGAATTATTTTTTGCAGATTGCTTTAGCTCATCAAGACTCTTGCTGTCAAAGGCTACCTTATCTGATAAATCTGCGCGCCCGATCATGATAGTTCCTTAAATAATTTCTAAATCGGCATGTAAAGCACCCGACGCCTTCATTGCCTGCAAAATCGCCAGCAAGTCTTGCGGTGTTGCACCTATCGAATTTAATGCTTTAACAACATCACTCAGAGACGCGCCGGCTTTCAACACCATCAGTTGACCGGCGTCTTTGGTGATAGAAATATTCGAGTTAGCCGTTGCGGCAGTTTGCCCGCCAGCGAGCGCGTTGGGCTGGCTAACGGCATTTGCGGTATTAATGACTATCGACAAATTACCATGCGAAATGGCGCAGGTATCAAGTGTCACAGACTGATTCATCACGATCGACCCGGTACGCGCATTCAAAATGACCTTGGCAGCGGTTTGTGCCGGTGTCACGTCAATATTTTCCAGTGCGCCCAAAAAAGACACTCTTTGATCACTCACTGACGGGGCCTTCACCTGAATCACCCGGCCATCGACGGCCGCCGCGGTATCCGCACCAAAACGTTTATTGATGGCCTCAACCACCCGGCTCGCGGTGGAAAAATCTGAAGCATTTAACTCTAGTTGGATAGTATTTCCATTGCCCAACATCGACGCCACCGCACGCTCCACGGTCGCACCAGAAGAAATTCTGCCGACGCCCAGATGGTTCACTTGCGCCTTGCTGCCGTTGGCCGCGGCACCGACCCCACCCACCAGAACATTCCCCTGCGCCATACCATAAATCTGGTTGTCTGCACCTTTCAATGGTGTCATCAGTAAGGTACCGCCACGCAGACTCTTGGCGTTCCCCATAGAAGACACAGTAACATCCAGCGTTTGCCCCGGTTGCGCAAAAGGAGGGAGGGAGGCTGTCACCATAACAGCGGCGACATTTTTCAATTGCAAACTGGTTCCCACCGGAATGCTCACGCCCATTTGCTGCATCATGCTGATGATACTTTGCACAGTAAACGGGGTCTGCGTGGTCTGGTCACCACTACCATCAAGGCCGACCACCAAGCCATAGCCTAATAGTTGATTTTGTCGTACGCCCTGAACGCCAGCGAGGTCTTTTAAGCGTTCAGCCCGGCAATCGAGGGTACTGACAGACAGCAGCAACCCCAGACAAAGAGCAGCAATGAGGCGGATCGGCGCGTGGGATAATTCATTCATCGGGGTAACCGTCAATCTGACTAAATAGGGAGGAAACTGAGGAAAAACCGGGTGAGCAATGAATTCATTTCAGCAACATCAACATGGCTGGTTGAACGATATTCAAAACGCGCATCAGCAACCTGCGTGGAAGCAACGAGATTACCCGCCGTGATCGTCAACGGATTGACTACGCCAGAGAAGCGAACAAATTCAGCGCCTTTATCAAAGGCAATCTGTTTTTCGCCACTCACCAATAAATTTCCATTTGACAATACTTCAATGACTGTCACCGCGATCGTTCCGTTAAAGCTATTACTCGCAGTCTCCGACCCTTTTTCATCGAATTTGCTGGAGGCTGAGGTGGAAATAGACGCCTTGGCAAGCGTTGCCACAGGAAGACCCAATACCGTAGGCGCTGAAAATGAGGTACTACCAGATTTTCCGCCAGAAGTCGCGGCGGCCTTGCCAGCAGAGGTTTTCTCACTGATAGAAACCGTCATGACATCGCCGACCATGCGTGCCTTGGCATCTTCAAACAAGGGACGGTAAGACGCCGACTGAAAAATGGCACCGTTCACCTCTCGCTGAGGTTTCGCCGATTGCGGCTGGATAGTCATCGGTTGATGCACGATCGCTGGCGGCGTCACGGCGCAAGCACTCAGCATGGCGGCGACAAGCAAAAAGAAGGAAATATGGATTTTCATCGTACACTCAGTGATTTTAACCATTACAATTGAGATAACTTTTGCAGCATCTGGTCGGAAGTCGTGATCGCTTTACTATTAATTTCATAGGCGCGCTGGGTCTGAATCATATTCACCAGTTCTTCCGCCACATTCACATTCGACGTTTCAATCGAGGCTTGTATTAACAAACCGGCGCCATTGGTTCCGGGCGTATTCGTCCCTGGGCTGCCTGATGCCGCTGTTTCTACGTACAGATTTTCCCCCATAGACATTAAGCCAGCCGGATTGATGAAAGTGGCAAGTTGCACAGTGCCGACCTGTACCGGAGAGCTTGATCCCGGTTGCGTGACCGATACAGTGCCGTCACGCGCTACCGTA
>JBBQNW010000154.1:0-6229 GCA_038330335.1 Burkholderiales bacterium
GCTTACCAATGCCTGGTTGGCCATTTTGCTCCGCGCTGTACTGCTCCACCCAGCGCCGAATCGCCGTCGGGCCGATGTCCATTGTCTGGCTGACGTTCTGCACGCTCAGCCCCTGTTCCTTGATCAAGCGGACGACTTCCAGTTTCAAGCTGGTGTCGAACGTCTTACGCTGTCTTGCCATGTAATACTCCTCGAATGGTGGATTTTCTACCTATTGAGGTGTCCGGGCAAATTAGACCACAGCATCTCTCTGGAACTTGGCGCCGCGTCAGTGTGTACTAGTCGAAGATGGATGAAACGGTGTTTGATACGATGGTTGTGCCTGATCGCAGGATATATCTTCAGACAAAAAAAAGCCCGCTGATTAAAGCGGGCTAAATCCAATCCTTGACGGAGTTGGAGGAGACATAGATATTATGCCGCATTGCAGCATATAACGTCATTTATATTATCAATAAACGATATTTTAAAAATGAATAACATGTCTGTCCTACGCCGTTCGTTGTCCTTGCTCATAGAAATATCCGGCGTTTAGTCAAATGCCGGTTGCGCTGGTTTGATCAGGGGTTTCCCTGCTGCTTGCCAGGCGTCAAAACCGCCTGCAATTGAGCTGACATGTAAGTAACCCATGTCAAGTAAGGTGCTGGCTGCCAGTGCCGCCCTGCCACTCGTCTTGCAATAGAGAACAATTTTTAAGTCACGCGAACTCAATTCTGGTGTGCTGCTAAGCTTGAATTCCAACAGTCCGCGTGGAATGAGTATGGCACCAGGCAAATGGCCGGCAGAAAATTCGTCTGCTTCCCGCACATCGAGGACAACATCGGCGTCTTTGATTGCTTGTTCTGCATCCTCGCCATTCACTTCATGAATGCGTGCTTTCGCTGCAATAACCAAATCGTGAGCTGTTTTCATATGAATCCTTTTTTTGTCAGTGAGCGAGCAGCTTACCATGGGTACTATGTCCAAAAAAGCAGATGAGTTTTAGCCAGCTATCGATTAAAAGCATTATTGCGACAGATCAAGTCTTCATGTGAAGTCTAAAATTCAACTAGTTGGACTGTAATTGCTCATAGACCAGGTTTGCCACACGTGACAGTTCATTTTTTTCTATACTGCCCGATAAGGCGTAGCCGAATTTCCCATCTATCCAGTAAAAAACATTAAGCTGACCGTCTTGTAAGTATTGAAAACCGGTGTCGTGATTTTGTTTGTTTTCGTTTGACAGATATAGAGTCAAGCGCTGACCCGCGGTATTTTGGTACATAAATTGCGCTACCGGTCCGGAATTGCCAGGAAGCAGGCGACCACCGATCAATTCATAACCTTGGGCAGCTAAATGTGGTGGACGTATTGGGCTATCTAAGCGCTTGGATAACCATTTCACCAATTGTTCTTCCTGATCCGCACCTAATTCTACCGGTCGTTTTACTTCTGGCGTAAATACCGCATGGGCAACTGCGGCATAGTGCGCCAAAGTGGAATTCGGGGCATTTATATTGTTGACTTGTTTTGCTGACGCAATGTTGGACGACGCCGTTAGGTGTACTGTGTTGCTTGCTAAGGGCGGATTAGGCAGGCCATGCAGTGTCCATCCTGCAATGCCACCGCTTAACGCAGCACCCAAGGTAAGCACAACGCTGGCCGCCATTCTGTTGAATGACCAGGTTGATAAACGTGGCGGTGGTGCAATCCTCGCCTTACTCTGGGCATGCTGACTGGCTGCGTTACGACTGAGCGCTTTAGGATTTGTAATTTTAGCTATGTCCGGAAGCTGTTGTTGCAATGCGCTGGGTAAAGGCTCATCTAACACAGTGTCAAACAGACGATGCAATTCGGTATTTTGTTCGGTATAGGCTTGCAGGCGAACTTGTTCCGGCGGATTGGCGATCAGCCATAGCTTAATTTCTTGTTGGCGTGAGAGCGGTAAGACGCCATCCACATAGGCGTGCAATTCGGCTTCGGTGATCAGCTGCGGCTTCATTTGATGATCTTTAAGGAGACAGATGTAGCGGCGGGCGCAGGTGTGGGCGTTAATGCGGCGTGAATGCTACCGGCGCCCGTCATCAAGCTTCTGAGTTTTTCTCTTCCGCGTGCCAGGCGCGACATGACGGTACCGGTTGGTATGTCTAAGGTGACGGCGATTTCCTGGTAAGTCATTTGTTCCAGCGCCACGAGTAGCAATACTGCACGTTGTTCGCGCGGTAGCAGCTGTAAGGCGCTGTGCAAATCGCGTAGTTCGAGATTATCAGATTGTGTGGCTCGTTCCGGTACATCCAGGGCTTCTGACGCATGTTCATCAAACGCGATGGTTGTCAGGCTATTTTTACGCAGTTGGTTGACGTGCAAATTATGCATAATGCCAAATAGCCAGGGCCGCATGTCGTCACTGGCGCGCCAGCTGGCCAGTTTGTACCAGGCGCGCTCCAGTGTGTCCTGAACCAGGTCGTCGGCCAGATTCGGGTCTGCTACCAGCGCCCGCGCATAACGACGCAGACGCGGCAGGCAGACCGCTAACAAGGCATTGGTGTCTGGCATCTCGCTGAGTTTAGTTTTTAATCACATGCCAGACATCTTTAACATTGTCGCCAGTACGGTCGCCCGCTTGCTTATCTTTGCTAAACAGATACACCGGCTTTCCTTTGACTGCCCATTGTTTGCTACCGTCATCACGGTTGATGACGGAGTAGTCACCGCTGCCGCTGCTAGTGGCCGTGGCCATGAGTGGCGGCCATAGACCCGCACAGGCATCATTGCAATTACTCTTGCCGCTGCCCGCAGCATCTTTATCAAACGTGTAAAGCGTCATGCCGGCCTGATTGACCAAAATGTCACCGGATTTTTTGACTGGTGCTTCGACGGCCATCAAAACGGTGGTAAATGCCGCATAGGCGAGCAAGCAGAGCAGGGTAGCTGAAGGTTTCATGGAATCTCCGTTTCGATTAAGTGAAGTGCAGCGATAAGCAGCTTGTTGCAAAAACAGAACTGACAGTTGCAACAGACTACATAGCAGCCAAAATATTGAGGCTTGCATTACGTATACACCAGCATCGTGAGATTTATTCCCTGCCTGAGAGATTATTTGTAAAAAATAAAATTTTAGAGAGCGGATGAAAAGTGCTGTCACCAGTCTATCCAGCCACATGGCTGAATGGTGTGAATGGCTGGAGTTGCCTTCAACATTACAGTGAAAACTATCGTAACAATGACAGTCATTCCAATATTAGCCCCAGCCAACAAGCAAGTGATTTATTTGACCGGAGTTGCCGGCCGCGAGGTAACCGGACCTTTGATGGTATTGGCACGGTTGAGTTTGGCATTTGTTGGGTTGAAATAGGCTTCGACCAATTCGTTTTTAGCATCGTAGCCATAAATTTCATAGCAGGATTGATACATAATTTTGAACTTAAAGTCCTTATAGCCGCGATAGCGCATCAGCACTTTAAATTCTTCTTCCGAGAGCCACTCGCTGGCGGGTAAATCTGTGCATTCTTTTTTTACGCTGACCGGGGGCGATTGCTTTACTTTGTCTTCGGCCAGACAGGTAGAAGTGGTGAAGATAGGAAGCGCGATCAGTAAGCAGCGGGACAGCGTAGGAAGGATTGTTTTGAGCATAAATAGACCATAAAAAATGAAAGGAGAGAAGTTTTTTCTGATGCAACATATTAAGCCTGGCCGGGCATGCGATCTTTTATCAAACCCCGGAAAACCGTTTCCCAAAAGAGGCAACACGCCATCGGCATGCCGCCTGCGCAGTGACGGCACCATGATTTGATTCTCCGCCTTACCCGGTGTTTTGCAATCGCTCTGCGTATCCGCGCAATCAGATACTCAGCGTTATTGCGCTAGTGATTTAGCGAGCTAGTGATTTAGTCGATTGACCAGATCATATGAGCGTCCAGATACAAACGCGCCATGGCCGCTAGCGCATCAATTTGTGCCGATTCATTTGCCAGCGCAGCATCCAGCGCCTGGCGCCGGGTGGTGAGGGCATCTGTCAGCGTCGCTTCACCCAGCTGGTAAGCGCGCATCATCTTGCCGGCCTGGGTCTGGCTTTGTTGCTGTATCTGCTGCATGGTCTGCCAGATGCTGTGGCTGCGCATGCTGTCGGTGATCACGCGTTGCGCCATCGCTGTCACTTTCTGACGTGTCAGGCTGGCTCTTTCTTCCGCCATTTTTGCCTTCAGATGGGCGCTGGCACCGTCTGCACTACGGGCCGCACCGGGCAGCGGGATGGAAATACTGATGCCGATCAGACGCTCCTGGCCGTTCCTTTCCCGGGCAGCGCGCAGACCTATGGTCGGGTCGGGCATCTTGTCACTGGCGATTCTGGCCGCCTGCAAGGTGAATAGATCGGCTTCCGCTTGCGCCAGCTCCAGCTCGTGGTTGTCATCCAAAATTTTAGCTAGCCAGAAAGATGCTGGCTGGTCCGGCATTTGTGGCAGCACAAGTTGTTCCAATATAGGTTGCGGCAGGCCGGGATAGCTGGTGTGCAGCAGTTGGCGCATTTGCTCATCACGCAATTGTGCTTGCTGTAACAAAACGCTGACACGGCGTGCCTCGGTGTCGGCCTGGAGTAATTCCAGTGCCGCGGCATCGCCGGCCTTGACGCGTTTGTCGGCGATGTTACGCAATTGTTCTGCGATAAGGAGTTGCGCATGTAAGCTGCGTACGCTGGCACTTTCACGCAGGCTGTCAAACCAATCCTTCATCAAACTGCGGCCGGCTTCATGCCAGGTATCGGCATGCGCGGCATGGGCGATTTCTATACTTTTTTCGCCGATGGCGACATCTTTGCCGGCTTTACCAAACCAGCGCACCGGTCGCTCCAAAGCCAGTTCTTGTTCGTTAAAGCGATCGCCGTTCTGATCTGTGCGACGGTTACTGGCGACTCTTGCGGTCCACTCATATGTACCGGCTTGCAGGCGAGATTTGCCCGACATAGCGAGCTCGATATTGATCGCGCTGGCGCGCAGTTGTGGCAGATTTTCTAAGGTCTGGCGCACACTTTGCTCGGGCGGCAAGATGGATAAGGCGGGCATACTGGATGCGATTACCGGGGCTGCTGATGTTGTCGCTGAATGCTGCGCCATTGCCGTCGGTACCAGCGTAAAGCTTAAGACCGTGGCGAATGTGGCAGCGAATAAGCTGGCGAGCATTGTCCTGCCACCAGCGGGTTGATAAGGGCTTGTCATTGCAGTCTCCCGAAGGCAGATACGGCCGTGATCCAGTACGCCACATCATGGTTGCGGATCTCCTGAGCCAGTGCCTGCAGCAATTGCTGCAGCTCTGCTTCACGGCCGACAATCAAGACCAGCTTACGTTTGCAGCGTCCTTTGACTTTCTCCATGCTCGACAGTAAAGAGGCGCCGTGCCCCATCCCCTGTGCATCGATAATCGAAAAGCCGCTGGCCCATTGTGGGTGCAGCATTAAAAAATCCAGAATTTCCTCTTCCAGCATCACGGGAATCGCCAGCGTCAGCATGGCGTTATTGCGTTGACTACCTGGGGTTACTGTCATCATTTCATCACCATCATTCATGTCATTGAGTTAGTTGGATTGCCTTACTGTGGCATTGCAGCTGCATCGTCTGCATCGTCAGCATCATCGGTATTGGCGGTGCCGGGGGCGCCAAAGCGCTGGAATAAAATCGGCAGCAGGATCAAGGTCAGCAAGGTCGCTGTGACCAGACCGCCAATCACGACGATCGCCAGCGGACGTTGAATTTCCGAGCCCGGCCCGCTGGCCATCAAGAGCGGGATTAAACCAAAGCCGGTAATGCAGGCCGTCATCATCACCGGACGGAAGCGGCGTAAGGCGCCTTCGGAAACGACTTCCAGCAAAGGCGTGCCGCGTGCCACCAGTTGATTAAAATAGGTAATCATTACCAGACCATTTAAGACCGCGATTCCCATCAGGGCGATAAATCCGACCGAGGCCGGCACCGACAGATATTCGCCGGTGGCAGCCAATGCCACCACGCCACCCAAGAGCGCGAAAGGAATATTCACGAACACCAGTAAAGACTGCCGGATACTGCCCAAGGTGGTGAATAGCAGCAGAAAAATCAGTGCCAGAGCGATCGGCACTACCAGTGCCAGGCGGGCGGCGGCGCGTTGCTGATTTTCAAACTGGCCACCCCATGACATGCGATAACCGGCAGGCAGCTTGATTTGCTGTGCGACCCTGGCTTTGGCTTCATCGACAAAACCGACCAGATCACGCCCACGG
>JBBQNW010000155.1:0-6177 GCA_038330335.1 Burkholderiales bacterium
ACTCGCGTCAGAATGTCTATGACGCTAATGGCAATGTTGTGCAGACGACGGACCGCAACGGTCGGGTGCGGGCGTTCGACTACGATGCTCTGAATCGCCTGACGGCCGAGCGCTGGCTCAATGGCCAGGGCCAGACCATCCGCACGATCAGCTACAGCTACGATGCGGCCGGCCGGCTGCATCAGATCAGCGACGCGGATTCCACGTACACCTACGGTTACGACAATCTGGACCGCGTGATCAGCATAGACAACCAGGGCACGCCCAATATGCCCCGCGTGGTGCTGACAATCGGCTACGATGCCAATGGCAACCGTTCGTCGGTTTCCAGCAGCGTCAATGGCTCGGCCGACTTCACCAACGCCTATCTCTACGATGCGCTGGATCGCCTGACGCGCCTCACTCAGACGGGCACCGGTGTGGCTGCTAAACGGGTGGATTACGCCGGCCGCAGCTTTCAAAGTCCGCTACTTTGGAAGCTGAATGATGAAATCAGGCGCTACCAGAGTGATCTGTAAACGCCACGTGCCAACTTAAAACTACGCAGCCATGAAAACAGCGACGCGTAACAACAGCACCTGTCACCCAGCCCCCAAACACAATCGGACATAATGGATAGACTGACTGACAACACGAAATTGACTTACAAAAACCGGTCCAGTATTTTGCGACTCAGTTTGTCGATTTCAAACATGTCGCGGATTAAAAAATGGATACCGTGGCTATCAGAAATGAGAATCGAGGCCGAACCGATGCGGCGGATATCTTCGTCACCTTTGAGTACAAAAGCGGTGTCGCCCCGATCCGTCATGACATGCCAGGTACACGGTGTGGCATAACTGGTAATGCTGATGATTTGTTTGATTTCCGGCATAAATTCTCGCCCTGCCAGCTCTGCTGAAATCAAGTCACGAATGGTTTCCGGCAAATCGGCCAGGCGCTCTATCCAGGCCACTTCCTGGCCGTCGGGTAAGACTAATGAAATCCCTTCATCCGGCGCCTGAATAGGAAAGGCCCGTACCGGACTGACATTGTCGTGTACCTGGCCATCATCGGCAATTAATACCAGATGATCAAATACATTCTTGCTAAGTTGAAAATGACACGACATCTTATTCGCCTCCGACATTAGCGTTGCGGGCCTGCGCTTCATACAGGCGGAAGTAAGCGCCCTCACGCGCCATTAATTCATCATGGCTACCGACTTCGACCACTTCACCACGATCTAACACCACCAGCCGGTCTGCCTTGTGCAAGGTGGACAAGCGATGGGCAATGGCGATCGTGGTGCGTCCTTTTACCAGATTATCCAGCGCCTTCTGTATTTCTTTTTCGGTTTCGGAATCGACCGATGAAGTCGCCTCGTCCATGATCAGAATGCGCGGATCAATCAACAATGCCCTGGCGATCGAGATACGCTGACGTTCGCCACCTGACAAGCCCTGTCCACGTTCACCCACCATAGAGTCATAACCCTGTGGCAGGCGCAAAATAAATTCATGCGCATGGGCAGCTCTGGCAGAGGCGATGATTTCATCACGACTGGCATCGGGTCTGCCATATGCAATATTTTCAGCAATGGTTCCGAAAAATAAGAAAGGCTCTTGCAGTACCAGGCCGATATGGCGCCGATAATCTGAGATGGGGAAAGAACGGATATCGACGCCATCGAGTAAAATTGCACCTTCAGAGACATCGTAAAAACGGCAAATCAGGTTGACCAGCGTACTTTTACCAGAGCCACTGTGACCAACCAGACCAATCATTTCACCGGGCTTAATACTGAGATTTATACCGCGATTCACCGCCCGGTTACCATAGCGAAAACCGACTTCACGTAAATCAATCTGGCCTTTGATTTCTGTTAAATGAACCGGTTGCGCCGGCTCCGGAACGCTGGAAACATGATCCAGAATATCGAAGATACGTTTGGCTGCCGACGCTGATTTTTGCGTGACCGAGACGATACGGCTCATCGAATCGAGACGGCCATAGAAACGCGAAATATATGCCAGGGTCGCCGTCAACGCACCGACCGTAATATCATTATGCGACACTTGCCAGATACCGAATGACCAGACCACCAGCAAGCCAAGTTCAGTTAAAAACGACACCGTCGGCGAAAACAAAGACCAGATCTTATTTAACTTATCGTTGACTGCCAGGTTATGCCTGTTGGCTTCGCGAAAACGGGTTGCTTCTCGTTTTTCCTGGGCAAAGGCTTTTACCACACGTATCCCGGGAATGGTGTCTGCCAGTACGTTGGTGACTTCGCCCCAGACCCGGTCAATTTTTTCAAAACCGGTACGCAAACGGTCACGCACTACATGAATCATCCAGGCAATAAACGGCAAAGGCACCAGCGTCACCAGCGCCAGCCACGGATTGATATACACCAGCGCGACGCCGGTCATAATGACCATCAAAACATCGGTGGCAAAATCGAGCAAATGCAAAGACAGAAAAACACAAATCCGGTCGCTTTCGCTACCGATACGGGACATCAAATCGCCAGTACGTTTACCACCGAAATATTCCAGCGACAGCTTCAATAAATGTTCATAGGTTGCGGTACGCAGATCGGCACCGATGCGCTCCGAGACCAGTGCCAGAATATAGGTTTTCGCCCAGCTGAGAATCCAGGCGATGATAGCCGAGCCTAATAATCCGCTCATGTACATAGCCACCAGCATGGGATCAACTTTTTGCCCGTTTTGGTAAGGAATCAGCACATTGTCCATCAGTGGCATAGTCAGATACGCCGGAATCATATGCGCGGCCGTACCCAGTAGCATCAAGGAAAAACCAGCCAATAATTGCCAGCGATACGGATGCGCGAAGCGCCACAGCCGAAATAAAGTCCAGGTCGATGGCGGGGTATAAATTACTTTGGTGCAAATCGGGCACTCATCCTGACCCGGCTCCAGAGGCGCCTTGCAACTGGGACAAATATTCTGTTCTGCGTGCACCACCGGTTTACCTGTCACATGGCTTTCCAGCTGCTCTTTAAACTGGTCTAGCAGGCGGATCGCCAGTAAATTCTGGCCTAAAGTAAAACGCCAGCTTGCCAGATGCCCGCTGTCGTCGGCTAGTTCAAGATGGCCGACACCGGCATGATCGTGATGCTGCAAACGCAAACCTTGGCTATATGGCCAGTCATGCCACACCGACTGGCCAGGGCTTTTGGCCAGAAGACGGCGATCGGTAACAACAATCAAACCTTTGACGAAATGCAAGCGCGCATCTAAGTCAACCTCAACTGCGCTTAAAACGTTCTCGTCTGAAGAGAGTTGCGTTTCGGTTTCGGAACGCCATTTTTCAGGAAGGGCAACAAATGCATCGTTTATATTTAATTGTTTAGTTGTCATTGCAAAACTAACTCCATTTCAAAAATCTGCCGATATCGGGGTATTTTTTGAATTAAGATAAATAATAGGCTGACTGCTATATTCCAACCGCGCAACATGAAAACAGCGGTAAAAAGGCGATGCCGGGGTGTTACAGCATGGCACGAAAGCAGTAATTTACGGTATTCTATCGAAAGAAAAAATAAGATAAAAACCTTTCGTTTTTAAGCGCTATTTTTCAAACGCTGGTTTTTATACGAATACTTGTATGAAAATCTATACAGCTACTAGTATACCAGCAAGCGTTATAGGGTTTTTTCTTATCTGCGGCAGAAATTATTATGCATGAATAAAAATCTGGTTTTCAGACTCTTATTAACCTGTTATCGAATAAACCATGCAAGTAAATAATTACTATTCAATCAGCGTTATTAACGTTAGCAACGTAACCTCATAAAATATCATTCATATTATTTACTTAATATTTTTTACTTAATATTATTTACTAAAGAATTTCATCAGATTTAAGGGCGAACCATGCTAAATCCCTGCCATGAAAAAAATTAACTAGATGACGACCAAGAAGAAAAACATAGAATTTCTCCGCGTAACACATTTACGCGGACCGAATATCTGGACCTACCGCCCGGTAATTGAAGTTTGGCTTGATATCGGCCAACTGGAAGATTTCCCATCAAATACTTTGCCGGGCTTATACGAACGACTGGTCGCCGCACTTCCAGGTTTGATCAGGCATCGTTGCGGTGTGGGCGAGCATGGAGGCTTCCTAGAACGCTTGCGTGAAGGTACCTGGGCCGGACACATTCTGGAACATGTCGTGCTTGAACTACAAAATCTGGCCGGGATGCGCACCGGCTTTGGCCAGACCCGCTCCACCAGTGAAGTCGGCGTGTACAAAATGGCGTTCCGGACCCGTCAGGAGCAAGTTGGCCGCGCGGCGCTCCACCTCGGACGTGATTTGCTGATGGCGATGATCGAGGATATCGCCTTTGATCTGGACAGTAAAATCGCCGAACTCCATGAATTGGTTGACGATCTTTGCCTTGGCCCAAGCACGGCCCATATTGTTGATGCAGCGACAGAACGCCGGATTCCGTCTATCCGTCTAACGGATGGCAATTTAGTTCAGCTTGGCCATAGCGCAGCACAACGTCGTATCTGGACCGCAGAAACCGATCGCACCAGCGCCATTGCGGAAAGCATTGCCAGCGACAAAGATCTCACCAAAACTTTGCTGCAGTCTTGCGGCGTCCCCGTGCCCGAAGGTAGCCTGGTGAAAAGCGCCGAAGAAGCATGGGAAGAAGCGCAAGAGATCGGCTTACCGGTCGTCATCAAGCCTTACGACGGTAATCACGGCCGTGGTGTCTCACTCAATTTAGTAACCGAAGCCGATGTGGTTGCGGCTTACCATCTGGCGGCGCGCAAAGGCGATAGTAAAAGCGTGATTGTCGAACGCTACATCGTCGGCAACGAGCACCGCCTGCTAGTCGTCGGTAAGCATGTCGTAGCGGCCGCCAAAGGCGAGGCATTGTGGGTGATTGCCGATGGCAAATCGAATATTATTGAATTGGTCGACAATCAGATCAATACTGACCCACGTCGTGGCAGCGGTGAAGATTCTCCTTTGAATTCACTGGCTCCGCAACATGGCGCAGAAATCATTCTCGAACTGGAGCGTCAAGGCCTGACTGCTTACTCGGTACCGCCTGATGGACAAAAGATATTAATACAGCCAAACGGCAATGTTGCTTTTGATGTTACCGACCAGATACATCCCGAAGTGGCCCGCGTTGCCGCCCTGGCAGCACGTATTGTCGGCCTGGATATCGCAGGCATTGACCTGGTGGCAGAAGACATTTCACGCCCGCTGGAAGAACAGCGCGGCGCCATCATTGAAGTCAATGCCAGCCCGGGTTTGCTGGCGCACATCAAACCGGCAGACGGCACACCGCGTCCGGTCGGCGCCGCCATTATCGGCCACCTGTTTGGTCCTGAAGAAAGCGGGCGTATTCCGTTGGTAGGTGTTGCAGGGACACTGGGCACCAGCCTCATAGCACGTCTGATTGCCTGTATCCTCAGCGTGAGCGGAAAACACACCGGCGTTGCCTGCAGCCAGGGTTTGTTTTTGGATCAACGTCAGGTCGTCACCAGCGATTGCGCCAATTGGGACGCGGGGCAACGCTTGCTGATCAATCGCTCGGTACAAGCCGCGGTATTCGAAACCAACGCACGCATGATACTCACTGATGGTCTGGCGTATGACAAATGCAGCGTCGGTGTTGTCACCGACATGCAGGGTCACGCCGGCTTAGGCGAGTTCTATGTCAATGATGCCGATCAGATGTTCAAGATCTTGCGGACACAAATTGATGTGGTGCTGCCACATGGCACAGCGGTACTGAACGCAGCGGATCCTCAGGTGGTTGAACTGGCAGAATTATGTGACGGCAAAGTCATGTTTTACGGACTTGATGCCAATCTGGAAGCCATTGTGCAACATCGCGCTAATGGCGAACGTGTGGTGTTCTTACGTGATAACACCATCGTTCTTGCCAGCGGATCGGAAGAGACGGCATTACTTCCGCTGTCTTCGCTAAAGCCATCCAAAGCCGGGCAACCGGAAAGCATCATGGCCGCAGTGGCGGCAGCCTGGGCCCTGAATATTGCGCCGGAATTCATTGGTGCCGGGCTCAGAACCTTTGACTCCAATCCTCAGAAAACAAATTATTAATTATCAAGAAAAACCCCAGGATGTTCTGCCCCGGCACAAGCACCGTTAAAGCGCGGTCCGGTGCCGGGCCAGGACAAC
>JBBQNW010000156.1:0-6147 GCA_038330335.1 Burkholderiales bacterium
GCCATTTGCGAGCATATCGGTGACAGCCTCAGTGACGGCCTCAATGGGTACATGTTGTCCTGGCAGGTTTTACGGCCTGATAAATTTCAAAGTCATCCTATCACTTTCACCGATGGCCTGGTAGGTCGCCTTGTCTTTCGCTTTGTTAGCAAACACCGGCGGCAAGGCCCAGACGCCATTTTCGTGATTGGCCTTGTCTTTCGGGTTGGCATTGATTTCTGATTTGGCTGCCAGAGTAAAGCCTGCACGCTCGGCGAGTTTGATGACATATGCTTCGTGCACGTAACCACTGCTGGTCTGGGCGTCTTGGGCCGCTGCTGCGGGCAGGCGATGTTCCACCACGCCGAAAACGCCGCCGGGTTTCAGAACATCGAACACGTTTTGAAACAAGGCTTTCATATTGGCATCACCATCGCCTACCCAGTTATGGATATTGCGAAAAGTGAGCACCATATCCACGCTGTTTTTGGCGGCGTAATCGAGTGTAGTTGGCGGTTCAAAAATGCCCAGCGCAACTTTGTCGTAGACGCCCGGGCTGGCCTCAAGCTTTTGCTTAAAGCGTGCCAGGCTTTTACGCCCGTATTCACTCTTGCTGGCAGGGTCGTTGGCGGCAGCGATCAATTTTCCGTTCTGGCGTAGATAAGGTGCCAGAATTTCGGTGTACCAACCAGCGCCCGGTGAGAGTTCCACCACCGTCATCGTCGGTTTGATGCCGAAGAAACTTAAGGTTTCATACGGATGACGCGCAGCATCACGTTCAGCGTTCACAGGCGTGCGTTGCGCGCCGCCAATAGCAGCCTTTAATGCATCGTCTGCTATCGCGCTGCTCATCCCTGCGGCGATGGCGATGGCGAGTATTAATTTTTTCATGTTGGATTCTCCGTGTTTTCTGTTGTTGTAGGTCAGGTTCAAGCTCACCGGCGGCGGTAGCCGCGCAACGGTGTCAGTGCCATGTTAATTATTATTGCTGAGGCAGCAGTTCATTGCTGCGCTGCCACGTGTCTGGCAAAGTTGTTCAGGATAGCTTGCCAGCCCTGACGCTGCTGTTCCACAGAGTTGTCGGATTCAGCATCGAAGGTGACGCGTACGGTGACACCGTTTGTGCCCGGCTCGAACTCGACGACTCCGACACGCTCTCCGAACGAATACTCAATCAACTCGTTGGGGACGATCTTGGTGTAGGTTCCGGCGAAGTCAAAGCCGAAACTGCCGTCTTTGGCCTCCATGCGCGAGGTAAATGCGCCTCCCACGCGCAAATCGACGGAGGATTTGCTTGTGTGCCAGTCCTCAGACGCGGCATTCCACTGTTTAATATCGTCTGGTGTGGTGTAGGCACTCCAGACCTTGGCAACGGGCGCTTTGACGATCGTTTCAACACTAAGTTTCATGGCATGACTCCTTGTGAATGACAACTAACTGCGTAGTTAAGTTCGGATTAGACTGGACTGACGGTCAGCTAGCCAGACCGTCAGGCCGGTCGCTTGCCGGACTGATCATGACATTTGCCTTAAATAAAAGCCAACAAAAGCGACTTGTCTGAGACGTCAATCGCAGATAAAAGTTCCGGCGTAGCGGCTGTGTAATTTGCTTGCAGCCAATTGTCGCGGCTTTCGCATAAGGATCAAGTAAAATCAGCGTTTGAGTTTTCTGCTTGTTCCACCAGCCCTAGCGACTTTATCTTCCAATGCAAAAAATACGTGCCAGCCTGTCCCGTCTGTTTCTCAACAAACCGTCTAAAAGCGAGCTGGCGCGCCTGAAACAATTAGAACAGCTGCAACAAGAACATCAGGGCAAGCCTTTTGTCTTTGATGAAGGCAATTTACGCTTCATGTACTTTACTAAAAAGTCGGTGCAAAGTGCGATGAAGATCAATGCGCCCGATGAATTATTGTGTGGCTATACCAGCGCCATGATGGCCTTTTTACTCATCAACCCGGCACCGCAGCATATCTTAATGATAGGGCTAGGTGGCGGTTCACTGGTGAAATTTTGTTACCGTCACCTGCCCGCCTGCCGTATTACCGTGCTGGAAATCGATGCCGACGTGATTGCCCTGCGCAGTCAGTTTATGGTTCCGCCCGATGACGCCAGGCTGGAGATTATTCATGCCGATGCCATCACCTATTTAGCGCAGCAGCGCTTGCAGGTTGACGTGATTTTACTGGACGGTTTTGATGTCGAAGGTCTGGTGGAAGAACTCAATACCGCCTCTTTTTATGCGGCCTGCCATGCAGCGCTTAATCCTGCCGGCATCTTAGTGGCCAATATGTGGGGCAAGCGTCAGTTGCTGGTGCCCTTGCTGAGCCACTTGCGTCGCCAGTTTGCCCAGAATGTCTGGTGGTGTCGCTCGCTGGACAGTTACAACCTGATCGTGTTCTCTTTAAAAGATAAAGACGCCCGGTTTACCCCGGCCGTACCAGCCAATGCCAGCGCACTGGATCAACGGTATGCCTTGCAGCTGACAAAATTGAATCAGCGTATGGCCACCCTGCGCCTGCCGAAAACCGATTACCAGGCCCGGGAGCTGCTGGCGCTGAGCGCCGATCTGGCCACGCTGCTAGTGACCGACGACAGCCTGCCCGGCAGCGATGTCGAATGGAGCGCGCTGCACCAGTAATCGTCCTACACTAGTGATAGCCGATAGCAAAAATTCATAACAAGCATTTACCAAATGCCGATACCCATGCGACCTTTTTACCCGAAAGACTCTGATGACACTCAATGAGATAGCCGACGCCTATGTAAAATTAGTCCTTGCCACCGGCCTGCACGACAGCGGCTATGTGGATGCCTACTATGGCCCGACGGAATGGCAGACTGCCAGCAGTAAACAGCCGCTAAACGATTTATTATCTGGCGCTGACCAGCTGCTGGCGCAACTGCTGCAACACATCAGCAGCGCACCGGTAGCCAACGCTGAACAACAATGGCGGGCCGATTTTTTGCGCCTGCAACTGGTATCGGTGCGGGCGTATATCGACCATCTGGCCGGTAATAAGCTCAGTTTCGATGCCGAATCGCTGGCACTTTACGATGCGGTTTCGCCGGTGCTGACCGAAGCCGGTTTTGATCTAATACTGGCCGAACTTAATCAGCTATTGCCCGGCCAGGGCGATCTGAATGCCAGGTTGAGTGCCTACCAGCATGACTTTGAAATACCGCGTGACAAGCTCGATGCGGTATTTAGCGCCGCCATCAATGAAGCTCGCGCGCGCACTAAAAAGCATATCCCCTTACCGCCCGAAGAAGATTTCCGGGTCGAGTACGTGCAGGATCAGGTCTGGAGCGCGTATAACTGGTACAAGGGCAATAGCTACAGCCTGATCCAGGTCAATACCGATTTTCCTATGTTTATCAGCCGCGCCATTGATCTGGCCAGTCACGAAGGCTATCCGGGTCATCATGTGTTTAATCTGCTGATCGAGAAACATCTGGTCAATGAAAGAGGCTGGACCGAATACACGGTGTATCCGCTGTACTCACCGATGTCGTTTCTGGCCGAAGGCAGCGCCAATTACGGAATTGAAGTCGCTTTTCCGCCAGAGCAAAGGCTGGCATTTGAAAAAAACACCTTATTCCCGCTCGCGGGTATCGCTGCGGAAAAAGCGGAACATTATTACCAGGTACAGGCCGTGCTGCAAAAGCTATCGTATGCCGGCAATATGGTGGCGCAACGCTACCTTGATGGCGACATTGATCACGCCGCAGCAATTGCGCTGCTGATGAAATATGCCCTGTCGGATGAACAAAGATCAAGCCAACGCCTGCGCTTTATCGAGCGGCATCGCTCGTATGTCATTAATTACAACCTGGGACAAGACGTGGTGCAAGCCTATGTAGAGAAGCGTGCCGGTAGCAATGAAGAGCTACGCTGGCAAGTCTTTGCCGAACTGCTGGCACAACCGACAACCGCCTCGATGATGATGAAAATTTAAAAAAACATAAAAAAGCATTAATGCGAAGCGATCTGCCCCGTGTTGATGCTTTTTTATGCTGCCATCAAAAACAAGCTGATTACCTGCGCCGGCAATATGTCAGTTTCACGCCAGTAGCAGGCTGCGGCTAAGCCAGTACCTGCAGGATGGCCGAGAGTTCTTGTGTAGTTTCCCGCATCAGCTTTTCGGTCTTTTCGGCATCCAGTTGTAGGTTGCGCAGCGGCACAGGGCTATTCTCCCAATCGAGCAAGGCGATAGACTGGGCCACAAAATGGGCGTCGAGAAAATTCGCGGCGGCGACTACATCGGTCAGGCTGGCTTTACCGGTATAAGGAATTGTCAGCGATTTATGCTCCATCACTGCCGCGCGGACATCATCGGACATTTCCCAGCTATCTAAAATGGCGGCGCCGATATCGACATGCCACTGATCGACCAAATCCCATAGCGCCGCTTCAGAGACAAATAAATCCTGATATAGGCAGGCGCGGTTAAGAATATAAAACTTGCCGACGTCATGCAACAAGCCGGCGATCATCGCCTTATCCGGGCTCAGTCTGCTGAGATTGCGCGCCAGCACGAAAGACAGCGCCGCCACCCGCATGCTACGGCTCCATAGCCCCTCCATCCGTTCGGCACTCTGGCCGCTAGCCTGATGGTCTTTCAGCTGCTTCATGCCGACAGAAATAGCCACATTGCGTACCACACCAAAACCCAGCATGACAGTGGCCGCGCGTATCTCTTCAATTTTTTTACCGGTACGGTTAAACATCGCCGAATTCGCCAGCTTTAACACCTGCGCCGACAATACCGGTTCGGCACTAATAATGCGCGCCACCTGATCGTTTGAAATCTCAGGCGTGTCCAGCGCACGCCGGATCTTCATGGTGGTTTTTAGCGAGGTAGGAAACACCAGGTTTTTTGACGACAACTCTGCCGTCAATCCTTTGATAAATTCGAATTCCGACGTGTGGCTATTCATGCTCTGCAGATCCAGGTAGGGTAATGCGGTTATGACAATCGATATCTGCCCCTATTATCCCATGCCAGCCTACCTGACATACAGTCACCTCCAGCCCTTTCAACGGCAACTTGGTTTCGCCGCACCGCCTCGACAGTGAATACACCGGACCCGATTACCGCACTAGCGTCATGCCTTCGATCGCCTTCGATGAAGTGAATGTCTGGCACTTCGCAAGCAGCGCCGCATCCAAGCGCCATAGCCAACCTGCCGGCGTTACCGCAGCACCGCATTATTCTGCTAATCTGTGATCATGTGTGTTGAACCTCACGCCGGCTCAGGCATAGCCTTTTTTTGATAAGCCCTCGCTACTGAGCTGCGAGCAAACCTGAACAATACGAAAATACGCAGCACAGAAATACTCACCACAGCAACATTCAGCGGAGACCGACTATGTACGATGAAGACGACTTTTTTGCCTTGAGTAAATTTCTAAAGCTCGGGGTAAGAATTACCATGAAAAACCCGATGGGCCAGCACCCATCTTATACCACCAGTTTCCCGACGCCCAAAGGCAGCACCGTGACGATTGAGGAAAGCAGTCTGTACGATGTTGAAAGAAAAATGCGGGCCTTACTGGCCAGCGATGTTCCGGTCAAAACTAAACTACTCCCCTTCACTTACCTGGGAACAAACTTCCAGGGCGTGCTGTATTGCAGTAAGGGGATGAACGAATTTATTGTGCAGGAAACGCGCGATTTGTTTGGCATGGAATCGAAAAAAATTGTTCGTAAAGCTGATTATTTTATTCAATTACTTAGTTAATTTTGAGTAAATATTTAGGGGAACATCGACCCGACCATACTACTAACTTACTTACCAAACGCGTTCACAAGACAGCTCCTATGCCTTTCTCACTAGATAATTTACTCGTCATCGGTATTTCTTCCCGCGCCCTGTTTGACCTTGAAACAGAAGAGGCCATTTTTCAAAATGAAGGGCTCAATTCCTATCGCCAGCATCAGCTGGAAAATGAAAATGTTTTCCTCCAGCCCGGGGCCGGTTTTTCTCTGGTGAAGGCCTTGCTAAAGTTAAATACCCTGACGCCTGGCCACAGACTGGTCGAAGTGGTGATTATGTCGCGCAACTCGTCCGAAACCTCGCTGCGAATTTTTAATTCGATAGAACATTACGGGCTCGATATCAGCCGTGCCGCCTTGTCTGGCGGGGCTTCGCTGGCGCCGTATTTAC
>JBBQNW010000157.1:0-6134 GCA_038330335.1 Burkholderiales bacterium
AATGATGATGCAAAAAAATATGATGCGTTTTTTTCGACAAACATTGATCGTCTTAGGATTTGGTCTGATGTCGCTGACAGCGAGTGCTGCCAACGGCACTCCTGAAAATGGTAAAGAATACAAGCTGTTAGAGCGCCCACAGCCGGTTGATAGCGGGAAAAAAATCGAAGTCGTCGAATTTTTCGGTTATTTTTGCCCGCATTGCAATGCGCTGGAACCTTTGCTGGCCGATTGGGTAAAAAAACAGGGCGACAACATTATTTTTAAGCGCGTACATGTGAATTTCCATGGTCTTGAGCCTCAGCAAAAGCTATATTACACGCTGGAAGCAATGGGCAAAATTGAGGAATTCCATGTCAAAGTGTTCAATGCCTATCACGTTGACCGTAACCGTTTGCAAAGCGATGCCGATGTCATGGAGTTTGTGACGAAATCGGGTATCGACAAAAAGAAATTCCTTGATGTCTATAATTCGTTTTCAATACAAAGTAAGTTGAACCGCTCATCTCAGTTAATGACGGCGTTCCAGATTGATTCGGTTCCTACCATTGCGATTGACGGCCGTTACATCACGTCGCCGGCGATGGCCGCCGCACCTCTGGGGCGTGTGACCGAACAAGTTCAGAATCAATCGGTGTTACCGGTGCTGGACTGGCTGCTTGCCAGAGTCCAGAAAGAAAAAAATGCAGCGGCGGCTGAGCCAGCCAAGTCTGCAATAAAGAAAAAATAAAGAAAAAATAAAATTTTTCTGATTAGTTAACTAGAAATAGAAGTCCGTCTGACAGGCGGACTTTTTTATTGGGCGTTTGTCATATGAAAAGCGTTTTTATTACCGGAGCGTCTTCAGGGATTGGTGCGGCTCTGGCCAGACAATATGCCGCCCAGGGCGCCGTGCTCGGCCTGGTGGCGCGGCGCCATGATGTGTTAGAACAATTGCGGCTCAGTCTGCCGCATCCGGAAAAGCACAGAGTGTATGCCCTCGATGTGACCGAGCATGCGGCATTGGCGCTGGCGGCGGCTGATTTCATCAGTCTGACCGGTCAGGTCGATGTGGTGATTGCGAACGCCGGAATTTCGGTCGGTACACTGACTGAATGCAGCGGTGATCTGGCGGTATTTGCGCGCGTCATGGAGACCAATCTGATGGCAACCGTTGCCACTTTTGGCCCTTTTATCGCGCATATGAAACTGCATGCGCGCCATGCTAATTGTCGTCTGGTGGGTATCGGTAGCGTGGCGGGGATAAGGGGTTTGCCGGGCGCCGAAGCCTACAGCGCTTCCAAGGCCGCCGTCATCAGTTACTGCGAATCATTGCGGGTGGAGCTGAGAAGCAGCGGCATCCGGGTGGTAACGATTGCCCCGGGCTATATCGATACTCCCATGACCCGTGACAATCCTTACCCCATGCCGTTTCTGATGCCAGTGGCCAAATTTACCCTAGCCGCAGTAGCGGCAATAGAACGCGGTGCCTCGTATTGTGTTATTCCATGGCAGATGGGGGTCGTGGCGAAAGCGCTGCGCCTGTTACCTAACTTCCTGTATGACCCCTTATTTGAAAAAGCCCGGCGCAAGCCGCGGAGGGGCGAGCAATGACAGCGCCCCAGGAGGCTATTCCTGCCAGACTGATGGATGCCATCGGGCAGGTCCATACGGTTAGTGCGGATGCGCCGCGCATCGTCAGTCTGGTGCCTTCGCTGACCGAGTTGCTGTGCGAGCTCGGGTTGGCGCGGTATCTGGTGGGACGGACTGGCTTTTGTATTCATCCGGCCGGCAGCGTCAAAACAATTGCGAAAATCGGCGGTACCAAAGACCTGAATATAGAAAAAATTCGGCGGCTTGCGCCAACCCATCTCCTGGTCAATATTGATGAAAATGAGAAGCCGGCAGTCGATCAGCTGGCGCAATTTATCCCTCATGTCGTCGTGACGCACCCATTGGTCGCACGCGATAATCTGGCTCTGTATCGTTTGCTGGGCGGTATCTTCGGGGCAGACGCCAGGGCTGAACAACTATGCGCAGAATTTGAATCTGCCTATGGCCAGATCGTGCCGGCGCTGCCCGCCCGCCGCGTGCTGTATTGCATCTGGAAAGACCCGTGGATGACGGTCTCTGCTGATACCTATATCGCCAATATGCTGGCGCTGATAGGCTGGAAAACATGGGTGTCACCGACGTCGTCGCAGCGGTATCCGGTGTTTGAATGGAACGACAGCGTGCTGGCGCAGATTGATACGATATTACTTTCCAGCGAGCCATACCGCTTTACCAGTGAGCAGGCGCTGGCGCTGGAACAACAATTAGGTAAACCGGTACAGTTAGTCGACGGCGAGATGATGTCCTGGTATGGCAGCCGGGCGATAGCAGGCTTAAAATATTTACAATCTTTAAGCCTGCAGACCAGGTAAAGCCTTAAAGATTACTCAAAAATGCCACACTTCAAAGCACTTTTTTGCCTGAGGCAACACTGAGATTGACACAAAACTGTAGCGACACGGATACTGCTACAGATGCCATTGCCAGTTGTATACAAGACTTTCAGGACTTCCTTGCCCGGCGCGATATGCTGAGTAAGTACAGCTGAGTAAGTACAGCTAAGTAAGTACAGCTAAGTAAGTACCGCTAAGTATCGCTAGGCACAGGTCAGCATCCCGGTTTTCGCTGCGTTTATGTGGTTTACCAGGCGCCTGCCGGTCCTGCGTCCGCCAGACTCCGGGAACCAGGCGCAACTACCGGTACTACCCTTTATTCATCCCGCTGCACATCTGGCCAGCTTGTGCCGGGATTTGATTTTTCTGAAAATGCCACTTTACTTCAAGGAATGCTTAGTATGACAATTATGAGAAAAGCAATTTTACTCGCCTTATACGGTGCCACATCGATCAGTGCCATGGCACCTGTCAGCGTTTTTGCGCAGAGCACCGGGGTGGCAGCCGCGGAACCAGCGATTCAGACCACCACCATTGTCGGCTCACGTCGTGCGAACTCATCGGCGGTCAATACGGCATTGCCGGTGGATTTCATTTCGCTGTCAAAAGTTGCAGAGCAAGGCGGGCAGTTCGATCTGGCGCAGACGCTGCAATATCTTTCTCCTTCATTTAATTCCACCAGACAAACCGGTGCCGATGGCGCCGATCTGATTGATTCTGCTGCATTGCGCGGCTTAGGTTCTGACCAGACCTTAGTGCTGGTGAACGGCAAGCGTCATCATACGACCGCATTGGTGAATTTGTTCGGTGCCCGTAACCGCGGCAATACCGGTACGGATCTGAATGCGATCCCGATGATGGCGATCAGCAATGTGCAGATTTTGCGTGATGGCGCGGCGGCGCAATATGGCTCGGATGCGATCGCCGGTGTCATGGATATCGGTCTCAAAAAGAGTCTGGGTTGTGAAGCTGTGTTTGGCTACAGCCAGTATTCGGCCGGTGATGGTAAAAGCTTTTTGCCTTCCGCGTATTGCGGGGTAGAGATTGGTAATAAAGGCGTGCTCGGGATCACGGTGGAATACAACGACCGGGGCCGCTCTAACCGCGCAGAAGCAGGTGATTTGCGCACGATCGGTGATAGTAAACAACAGGGCACTAGCGTTTATCTGGATGGCGAAGTGCCTAACGGCGGCAGTGATAAGTTCTACTTTACGGCGGGCACTCAGCAGCGTAAAGCATCCTCCGCCGCATGGTCACGTGGTGGTATCGGTTCGGACGATATTCCGTCCCGCAATTCTGCAGCCATGTATCCAGCGGGTTTTGTGCCTTACATTAATGGTGACATCACTGATATTTTTGGCACTGCCGGTTACCGCTGGCAACTCGGTGAATGGAACGCCGATTTGTCTCAGACCTATGGCTACAACGAACTTAAATATAACATCAGTAATACTCTGAATGCCTCGATTGCCAACAAGGATTTGCTGGCCGGCGGCAAGGGAATTAGCCCTAGCTCCTTTAATGCCGGCGGTTTTTCTTTTGCCCAGGCGACGACGAATCTTGACTTCAACCGCTTCTTTTCCGGTTTCATGAATGGTGTCAACGTGGCTTTCGGTGGCGAATACCGGCGTGAAAATTACAAAATTTCTGCTGGTGAAGCAGGTTCCTACCTTGATGCCGACGGTGTTGGCAACGGCGGTAATGCCGGTAGCCAAGGTTTTCCCGGATTTCAACCAAGCGACAGTAGTGACCATAGCCGCAATAGCGTCGCTGCCTATGTCGATATAGAAACCGATGTCACCAATCGCTTCAAGGTGCAAACTGCCATGCGTGCAGAACGCTACAGCGATTTTGGTTCTACCCTGACCGGTAAGCTGGCAGGTAGTTACCAGTTGAATGATGTCGTCATGTTACGTGGCTCACTGAGCAGCGGCTTTCGTGCACCATCGCTGCAACAGGTGTATTTTTCTTCTACCTTTACGGACTTTATCGGGGGCGTACCTACCGATGTGGTATTGGCACCGAATGGCGGCAAAGTGGCAAACGCTGCCGGAATTCCTAAGTTAAAAGAAGAAACGTCTAAAAATTACACCTTTGGTATGACGCTCAAGCCAAGTAACAGCTTGTCGGTGACGGTTGATTTGTATCGTATTGATATTGCCGACCGTATCGTCTTGTCCGGACGTTTTGATGCCGAAAATTATCCGGCATTGGGTGCTACGCTGGGCGCCCTTGGGGTCGGGCAGGCACAGTTTTTTGTCAACTCCATCAACACCAAAACACAAGGTCTTGATCTGACAGCCTCGCACAAGACGACTTTCGGTGCCGGAAAACTGTCTACTTACCTAGGTCTGAATTATAGTAAAACAGAAGTCACTAAGGTGAAAGCACCGACCTCGTTAGCCGGCTTTGAAGACGTCTTGTTGTCCGAGCGCGAACGTCTGTTTATTGAACAAGGTGGCCCGCGCCTGAAGGCCACTTTAGGTTTCGATTACAACCAGGGTCCTTGGGCTAGTAATTTCAATATTATCCATTTTGGCGCGCAAACCCTGGGGACTTTTTCAGGTACCGCAGCAGGTGTCCCTAACGCCTACTACGCACCGAAGACGTCTGCCGATACTAGCCTGACGTATGCTTTCAACGACAGTACTAAGCTAACTCTGGGCGTCAACAATCTCTTCAATGTCAAACCTAGTCGCCAGAATAGTAATGAAACCGATAATGGCTTTATTTACGATAGCGTACAGTTCGGCCTGAATGGTACGTCTTACTTCGCAAGAATCTGGAAAAAATTCTGATTTAACTACATGTAATTTCAGATTTTCACTGCTGTTCAGAGAATGCAAAAGAGGCGACTTCAGGTCGCCTCTTTTGCATTGCCGCTCGGTATTTCGGGTTTGATCAATTACGCTGAAAAAAATGATGGCAAGGCGCATCATGGGCATGCACTCGTTGAGTCGTAGACAATGAGGCGACCAAAGAGCTTGTCCGTGCATACCGAAATCCAGCGGCCACTCAAATTCCACCTCAGTGGCTAGTCTTTGTTGCTTGGCCCGATGGTCACCATCTCGGTGATGTGTTGCTGAAAGTGGTGGCGACGCGGATGGAGGCTTGTGTGCGCAAGGCCGATACGCTGGGACGACTGGGTGGTGATGAATTCGTGGTGCTGTTGCCGTATGTGGAAGACGATTCCTATGCTCTGCTAGTGGCAGAAAAAATTTGTTATGCGCTGAGCCATTTTTTTCATCTTGAAGAGCAGTCAGTACGTATTTCTGCCAGTATCGGCGTTGCCATTTATCCGCAACATGGGACTGATCAGCAGACATTATCGAAACGCGCGGATGCCGCCATGTATCAGGCGAAAACCCATGGCGGCAACCGGCGTTGGCTATCAGATCAGATTTGAACCTGAGGCTGCCGCTTCAATGTCGCCGCGTTCTCGTCATTTACCCGCTGGCCGCAATGGCTGCGCTTTTTTCGTGTTTAGTCAGATTAGTTCGCACTCAGTTAGCGATTGGTCAGCGATTGGTCAGCGATACGCCGGCAATCACCAGCAAACCACCGATCACCATTGAGGCTAGTATCGGCTCCCCCAGCAGCAGTGCGCCGAAGCTGATGCCAAAGACCGGGACCAGATTATTAAAGACCGCAGTACGGCTTGGCCCTATGGTTTTTACGCCTTCGTAATACCAGACAAAGCCGATCACG